>JABXHG010000118.1 GCA_013393545.1 Alteromonadaceae bacterium
TGTCTTTTGTAGTGAACGTATTGCGTTCGGTGCCTTTTATCATCCTGCTGATCGTGATGATCCCGTTCACTGTCATGTTGATTGGCACCTCACTGGGCGTGGCCGGTGCAATTCCGCCGCTGGTGGCCGGTGGCGCGCCCTTCTTTGCGCGGCTGGTGGAAACCTCCCTGCGGGAAGTGGACCGGGGCATCATCGAAGCCACCCAGGCCATGGGTGCCAACGTTCGCCAGATCATCTTCGGCGCCTTGCTGCCGGAAGCGCTTCCGGGCATTATCGCAGGTATCACGGTTACTGCGATTACGCTGGTGTCCTACGCGGCCATGTCCGGTGTTATCGGCGGTGGTGGTTTGGGTGACCTGGCCATTCGCTTCGGTTACCAGCGTTTCCAAACAGATGTGATGGTTATAACCGTCGCTCTGCTGGTAATCTTCGTACAAATATTGCAAATGGTTGGTGACCGCCTGGTGCTGTACTTCAGCCGGCGCTAACGCCGAATCAGCGCGCCCTTGCGGCACTTCCTCCAGAAACTGTTGAGGGCCAAGGATGGCCCGATTCAAGAGCACGACCGCCAAGGATGGCGAAAGTGCAGATTTTGCAGGAGCAAAAATCTGCCACGGAAGTGCTTGTAGGCGTGTTTCTGGAGGAAGTGCCGCAAGGGGGTGCGTCTGGCTCTCAACAGTTTCTGGAGAAGGTCGGCAACACCGTGCATAGACCTCGGTCTATACCTCAAAAAAATTCAAACAGGAGTGCATCAATGAACTTCAAGAAAACCCTCGTGGCCGTAGCCGCCGCCGCAAGTCTTTTTTCCACCACCGCCCTGGCCGAAAAACTGTCAGTCGCCGCTACCCCGGTACCGCACGCTGAACTGCTGGAATTCGTAAAGCCGGCCCTGGCCGAGCAAGGCGTTGAGCTGGATGTAAAAGTTTTCACCGACTACGTACAGCCCAACATCCAGGTGGACCAGAAGCGCCTGGATGCCAACTTTTTCCAGCACCAGCCGTATCTGGATGAATTCAACGACGGCCGTGGCACCAACCTGGTGACCGTTGCTGGCATTCACGTTGAACCGTTTGGCGCGTATTCCAACAAGATCGACTCACTGGACGACCTGCAAGACGGCGCCGTGGTTGCTATCCCGAACGACCCCACCAATGGCGGCCGTGCCCTGTTGTTGCTGCAGAAAGCAGGCCTGATCACCCTGGAAGACGAAAGCAAGATCACCGCGACTCCGCGTGACATTGCCGAGAACCCGAAAGATCTGGACTTCAAGGAACTGGAAGCCGCCACCCTGCCGCGTATTCTGGGCCAGGTGGACGTTGCCCTGATCAACACCAACTACGCGCTGGAAGCAGGCCTGAACCCGTCTGAAGACGCGCTGATCATCGAAGGCTCCGAATCACCGTACGTGAACATCCTGGTGGCCCGTCCGGATAACAAGGACAGCGAAGCCATGCAGAAACTGGCCAACGCCCTACAGTCCGAAGACGTAAAAGCCTTCATCATGGAAAACTACGAAGGCGCGGTGGTTCCGGCATTCTGAGCCGGCACGCCCTACCGGCGGGCATTCACTGCCCGCCGCCCATAAAAAAACCGGGCCGCCTGAGCAGCCCGGTTTTTTTGTACCTGAACTTTTTACCCTTTAATACAGGGCTGACGGATCAGTCGCCGCTCCAGTTGGAGGTCGGGTCTGGCGTCATGCGCAGGTAAGACTTCACTTCTTTATAGCCTTTCGGGAAGCGGTGTTTGATTTCGTCCTGATCCTGCAGGGACGGAACAATCACCACATCGCCGCCACGTTCCCAGTTACCCGGGGTGGCTACCTTGTGCTCGTCGGTCAGCTGCAGGGAATCGATCACCCGCAGTACTTCGTTGAAGTTACGACCGGTGGAAGCCGGGTAAGTAATGATCAGACGAATCTTCTTGTTCGGATCAATAATGAACAGCGAACGTACAGTCAGGGTGCTGTCGGCGTTCGGGTGGATCATGTCATACAGTTCCGACACCTTGCCGTCTTCGTCGGCAATAATCGGAAAGTTCACCGAGCAGCCCTGGGTTTCGTTGATGTCCTTGATCCACTCCTGGTGAGAATCCATCGGGTCCACGCTCAGGGCGATGGCTTTCACGTTGCGCTTCTCAAACTCGTCTTTGAGTTTGGCCGTCAGGCCCAGCTCGGTGGTGCACACCGGTGTGAAATCGGCCGGGTGGGAAAACAGAACACCCCAGCCGTTACCCAGCCAGTCATGAAAACTGATTTTGCCTTCACTGGAATCCTGTTCGAAATCCGGTGCGGTATCTCCTAAACGCAGGCTCATAAACACTCTCCTTTTGATGCTGCTGTGGTTGAAGGCTTTGTTGCCCTTATTTACCCGTATGTTGGCGCGAAGACTGCCGAAAACAAGGGCGAAATTATTACCTCGCGGGATTATTTTTGCACATCCTTATGCGTATTCCGACTAAATGCTGTCTATGGTTGGGTACCTGTCTGCTTGTCGAAATAATCCCGTGTCAGTTTGAACACCACCGGGCTCAGCAGCAACAGAGCTATCAAGTTGGGCAGTGCCATCATGGCGTTGAGGGTGTCCGCCACCAGCCAGATAAAGCCAAGATTCACCGTGGCGCCCACCGGGATGGCGATAATCCACACCACCCGGTAAGGCACAATGGCCCGGGTACCGAACAGAAATTCAATACACCGCTCGCCATAGAACGACCAGCCCAGAATGGTGGTGAAGGCAAAAATGGCCAGGGCGATGGCCACCACATAATTGCCAAAGCCTGGCAAGCCGGTTTCGAACGCCAGCGAGGTTAGTGCGGCCCCGGTTTCACCGGAGGTCCAGGCGCCCGAGGTGATGATCACCAGGCCGGTTATGGAGCAGACAATAATGGTGTCTATGAAGGTGCCGAGCATGGCCACCATGCCCTGTTTCACCGGGTCTTTGGTTTGCGCCACGGCGTGGGCAATGGGGGCGGAGCCCAGACCTGCCTCGTTGGAGAAGATGCCTCGGGCCACACCAAAGCGGATGGCGGCCCAAACGGCGGCACCGGCAAAGCCGCCCTGGGCGGCGGTTTCACTGAACGCCGAGCTGAATACCATGGCAATGGCGGAAGGAATTTCCGTGGCATTGATGGCCAGCACAATCAGGCCGATCAGCACGTAGGACACGGCCATAAACGGCACCAGCGCGCTGGCTACCTGGCCGATGCGTTTGATACCGCCAATCAGTACCATGCCCACCAGCACCATCAGAATCAGGCCAGTGGCCCAGTGCGGCAGGCCGAAGTTGGTTTCCAGCACGTCGGCCACCGAGTTGGCCTGAACCGTGTTGCCAATCCCGAAGGCAGCAACCGCCGCAAATACAGCAAACAGCACACCCAGCCAGGCCCATTTACTGCCCAGGCCGTTGCGGATGTAATACATGGGGCCGCCCACGTGCTTGCCGCGCTCATCCACCTCGCGGAAGCGCACCGCCAACACGGCTTCGGAGTACTTGGTGGCCATGCCCACCAGCGCCGTCAGCCACATCCAGAACAGAGCGCCGGGCCCGCCCAGAAAGACCGCCGTGGCCACGCCGGCAATGTTACCGGTACCCACGGTGGCAGAAAGCGCGGTCATCAGCGCTTGAAACGGTGGAATTTCCCCTTCGTCTTCTTCGCCCCTGGCCCGGCCGCTCCACATCAGGCGGAAACCGGCTCCCAGCTTTAACACCGGCATCATTTTCAGGCCGATACTCAGGAACAGGCCAACGCCGAGGATCATCACCAGCATGGGTGGGCCCCACACCAGACCGTTGATTTGGCTAACGAAGTTTGAAATGGCTTCCATGGATTCTCCCGCCTTGTGCCATGGATGAATGGAGGTCAAACGCCCGTTTTGAGCATAATTACAAGAGTTTAGCGGGAACTGGCAGCATGTAAACCGTTATTGGCCGGGTTCAGGAACGAAATCCCCAAAGCAGGCTGAAATCCATGGATGGCATGGTTTCTGGCTCCTCCGGCTCGCGGATCATGTAGTCCAGCAGGCTGGTGTCGCGCTCGAAGGTGCCGTTGTAGCGATGGCCCCTGGGGTTGAAGATGGCCTGAACAAAAGGCCCCCGGGATTTGTTGGCCCGGCGGGTGACCACCCCCACTTCGTTGTTATCCAATCGCACCAGTACGCCGGGCGGATACTTGCCAAGAACTTCCAGCAAGGCTTTGGGAATGGCAGGGCGGAATTTGCCGTCGGCCAGGTTGGCAACCATCTGGCGTGCCTGCGTGATGTCCATGCGGTTTCGGTAGGCCCGCTTGGTGATCATCGCCACGTAGCGCTCGGCCAGGGCCAGAATTTCCGCCTCGGGCATGATATCGCTGCCAGTCAGGTTATCCGGGTAACCACTGCCATCGGCGTATTCGTGGTGTTGGGCAATGATCTTCAGCAACAGCTTGTTGTCGATGCCGGCGGCTTCCAGAGCCCGTATGCTGCGGTCCGGGTGCTTCTGGATCACCGCCCGCTGCTGCTGGCTGAGGATGATGTTGGAGGAGTTCAGCTTGTCGGCCACCGGCACCAATGCCAGGTTGGCGCTCAAGGCGGCGGCGGTCAGTACCCGGGTGCGCTTGGCATCGAGGCCGAATTGGCGGGCGGTGAACTGGCACAGAATGCCGTAAAACAGAATTTGCTCGTGGATGTTCGGGTTTACTGAATACAGGTGCACCAGTGCCAGGGTGGCATCCGGTGCTTCCACGCAGGTGCGCTCAAGCATCCGGCTCAGGCCCAGCAGCCGCTTCTGCGCGGAGTCCTCCTGGGAGGTGATGGCATTGAGCGTGGTTTCCAGAGTCAGCAGCAGTTCCGCGTAATCGGCAAACGGATTGCGCTGGCGGTTGTCCTCGAACTCCTCTTCTTTGGGCCGGTCAATCTTGCGGGGTTTGAAACGGCCACGTTCGAAGAGGTGTTCCAGCTGGCTCTCGGTCTGGATCACGTAACCCTGGCGCAGCAACACATTGCCGTCGGAATCAAAGACGTCCCACGGCAAGGGTCGGCCAATAACAAGTGCCCCAGGGGCAATTCTTACAAGTGAATCCAACGCTGTGTCCTTGATTTCGGGCTCCTGCAAGGGTGAGCCCTGGGTTATACGGATTGGGTAACGATGAATACTAGTGAAATCCTGGCGAGGTTGCATTCATCCATGTGTCGTGTTCCCCGATAGAATTGTTAAAAAACGTGTCGTGCCAAGGATTTTCGGTGGCCGGTGGTCTACGCTTTGGCAAAACAATAAGACTATCGTCT
The DNA here is from genome assembly GCA_013393545.1 of Alteromonadaceae bacterium. The sequence goes on from JABXHG010000118.1 coordinate 5,261, forward strand.
GAAGCGACATACCCATGCTATACCGGCTGAAAAATGATTTCCGTCTTTCCATCATCACCCTGCTGGCGGTCAGCGCCATGCGCTGGTGATTTTGGACATCGACCATTTCAAGCAAATTAATGACCGGTTTGGGCTCGTGGTGGGCGATGACATCCTGAACGATCTCGTGGCGCTGATTGCCGCACACACTCGCCGTTATGACCAACTGTTCCGCTTCGGTGGCGAAGAGTTTGTGCTTTTGCTGCCAGGCGTTGGCTCGGTTGATCTGAAAACCGTGGTGGCCGGCCTGCAGCGCATCGTTCGTCAATACCTGCACGGCCCGGGCGGCCCGGTTACCGTCTCTTACGGAGTGGCTATGCTCAAGGCGGGGGAAACCGCCGAAAGCTGGCTGACCCGCGCCGACCACGCCCTGTACCGGGCCAAGGAGGCGGGGCGCAACCGGGTAATTTTTGCCGATGACTCGAAGCCAGAACGGGAAACAGAGAGCATACGTCGCTCTGCCTAAAGTGTCGTCGGGTTAAGTGGTTTGGGGGCGATAACGAAACAGGCGCCAGCCCAGCAGAAGGCTGGCGGAGGTGAGACCGGCGGTCAGGCCTACCCAGAAGCCAGCGGCGCCCATGGCGGGCACCAGCCAGTCGGTGAAGGTGAGGACATAGCCCAGCGGCAGCCCGACGCCCCAGAAGGAAAACAACATGATGAAGAACGGGATGCCGGTATCTTTGTAGCCACGCAGGGCACTGATGCAGGTAACCTGTAGCACATCGGCAATCTGGAACAGGGCGGCGAAGGCCAGCAGCCTTACGGTGACGGCCTGAACATCCAGGTCGCCGGTATAGAGTGCGGCAATCTGGCGGCCAAACACAAACAGCAGGGTAGCGAAGACCAGGGCAATGGCCGAGGCCAGAATCAACGAGCTGCGGGAAATCAGCCGGGCGGTGTCCGGCGCGCCCGCGCCGATCAGAAAGCTCACGCGCAGGGTCAGCGCCATGCCCAGGCTCAGGGGCAGCATGAACACCAGCGACACCACGTTCAGCGCGACCTGGTGGCCGGCTACCACCACCGGCCCCAGCGGTGCCAGGAACAGGGCAATGATGGCGAACATGCTGGCTTCGATAAAAATGGTGAAGCCGATGGGCACGCCAATGCGCAGGATATAACGAATGCCCCGCCAGCTGGGCCTGGCCCAGTCGGTCAGCAAATGAAACTGCTTATAAAGAGGGCTACGGTTCAGATAAATTAGCATGGCAATGGCCGCCAGGCTGTTGGAAATGGTGGTCGCCCAGCCGCAACCCACGCCGCCCATGGCGGGCAAGCCCAGCTTGCCGTAAATGAAGATGTAATTCAGCGGCAGGTTGATCAGGGTGCTCAGCACCGAAAACGCCATGATCACCCGGGTATGGCCCAGGCCGTCGGTGAGCCCGCGCAGGGCGTTGATCAATAACAGGGCGGGGATGCCCCAGGCGAAGGCGTCCAGGTAACCCTGGGCGATGGCGGCGGTTTGGGCTTCCAGCTTCAGGATCGATAGCACCGGGTGCACGTTGGTGAGCAACAGCGCCATGATGATCGTGCCGGCACCGGCAATATAGATGCCCTGCCAGGTAGCGGGCATGATCTTCTCTGGTGTGCGGGCGCCATTGTAGCCGGAAATAATAGGCTGCAGCGCGCCCAGCAGGCCCATAAAAAACAGAAACAAAGGCATCCACAAGCTGCTGCCGATGCCCACCGCTGCCAGGTCCTCGGCACTGGCGTGGCCGGCCATGATGGTGTCGATGGCGCCATTGGCCATTTGCGCCAGCTGGGCAATCAGGATGGGGCCGCCCAGAAGCGCCAGGGTTTTCCATTCGGTTAGTGTGCGCCTTACCAGTGGCTGGCGCGTTTCCGGTAATGGCTGGTGGGTTTCATCCATGGTGCTGGCGGCTTGTTGGTGGTGAAGTGGTTCTGTGGACCTGAAAGGCGGGCATGATACCTGAAATTTGGTGCTGACGAGCAGTCGGGGGAACCTTCCCAAAACACGCCGCGCAAGTACGTCCCTGGCAGATTTTTGCTCCTGCAAAATCTGCACTTCCGCCGTCCATGGCGGTCGTAAGCTTGACTGCAGCCATCCCTGGCTGCAGACAGTTTTGGAGAGGCCTACCCGACTGCTCTTGCTTACAAATGGGATTTATTCCGTATCGGCTGTGTTTCAGCCCCAAATTGGGTATCGTAGCCGCCGTTTATTTCATGGCGAGGTCAACATGGCATTACTGGTTTTGGTAACGGTTCTCTGGGCGTTTTCCTTCAGCCTGATTGGCGAATTTCTGGCCGGGCGGGTGGACAGCGATTTCGCGGTGCTGAGCCGGGTGCTGCTGGCGGCGCTGGTGTTCCTGCCCTTCACCCGCTGGCGCGGGATTCCCGGGGGGATGAAGCTCGGCATTCTGGTGACCGGGATGCTGCAGTTTGGCGTCACCTATCTGTGCCTCTATCGCTCCTTCGGCTATCTGTCGGTGCCGGAAGTGTTGCTGTTCACCATCTTTACCCCACTGTACGTCACCCTGGTGGACGATGCCCTGTCCGGGCGCTTCTCACCGGTGGCGCTGTTGGCGGCTGCTATTGCCACTCTGGGTGCGGGCATTATCCGTTATGACGGGCTGAGTGAAGACTTCCTTATCGGCTTTTTACTGCTGCAGGTGGCCAACTTCACCTTTGCCGCCGGTCAGGTCGGTTACAAGCATGTGATGGCCCGCTATCAGCTGGCGGTGCCCGGTTATCGCACCTTTGGTTATTTCTTCTTCGGGGCGTTGGTCATCGCCCTGCCATCGTTCCTGATTTTCGGTGATGCCAGCAAACTGCCGGCCACGCCCACTCAATGGGGCATTCTGGCCTGGCTGGGCCTGGCGGCCTCCGGGCTTGGCCTGTACCTGTGGAACCGGGGGGCCTGCGTGGTGGACGCGGGCACTCTTGCGGTGATGAACAACGCCCTGGTGCCCGCTGGCCTGCTGGTCAACCTGCTGATCTGGAACCGCGATGCCGACCTGCTCCGGTTGGCGCTGGGAGGTAGCGTGATCGCCTTTTCTTTGTGGGTGAATGCCCGTTTTCACCCGCGGGCGCGGCTGGCACCGGGAACCGATTGAGGGAGACGCACTAAAGAAGTGCGTGGGGCAACCGTTAAGAGCATATGACCGTTACACTAATGTGGCAGTGCGTAACCGTTTCGGCATTTTAATGTTGTCGGCATGCCAGTAGGCTACGCACGCTCGAACCCGGCCGTTTCCCAACGAACTGAAGCTCCCATGCGCAAGAACCTGCCCGTTACCGAACGTGAGATCAACATACCCGAGGGTATGCGCCTGATCAGCACCACCACTTTGAAAGGTGTGATTACCTACTGTAACGACGATTTCGAAACCATCAGTGGCTTCACCCGCGAGGAGCTGATCGGCCAGGCTCATAACCTGATTCGCCATCCGGATATGCCCCCGGCGGTATTTGCCGACATGTGGGAATACCTGAAAGCCGGCAAGGCCTGGATGGGCGTGGTGAAAAACCGGGGGAAAAATGGCGACCACTACTGGGTGAGCGCCTACGCCACGCCGATCTGGGAGAACGGTCAGATGGTGGGGTACGAATCGGTACGGGTGGCGGCCACCCGGGACCAGATTGCCCGGGCCGAGCGGTTGTATCGCAAGATCAATGTCGGACGGCTGACCTCCGCGTGGCGTAACAAGGTCATGTCCACGGGCCGCTCCGGCTGGCCATTCCTTTTATCCATGATTATCAGCCTGGGGGCACTCTGGCTGGATTCGCCGGCACTGGCGGGCGGGCTGATTGTGGGCTCGAACGTGCTGGCGTATTGGCTGGTGTTTCACTCGTTGTCACGGCGCCTGCAGGGTTTGCTCGATTTGCGACCGGATGCGTTCCAGGACCCCATTGTGGCCCGTACCTACAGCGATGAACGGGGGCTTATGTCGCGTCTGGCACTAGTATTGGTCAGTGAGCGGGCGCGGATTCGCACGGCATTGGCGCGGATTGACGACCAGGCCGAACACCTGTTCGAGCAGGCCGGCGCCACCCATGGCCACATTACCAGTGGCGCTCAGGCGATCTCGCGCCAGCGTGCGGAAACTGAACAGACCGCGTCTGCCATCAACGAAATGACCGCTTCCATCCAGGAAGTAGCGGAATCGGTGACCACCAATGCCCGCGAGGCGGAACAGACCAACCAGCTGGCGCACCAGGGGCGTGAGCGCAGTGGCGAGGCGTTGGCGGCCATTGAGCAGCTGGTTCAGCGGGTTAACGGCATTGGCGAATCGGTTGGCAAACTGGGCGAGGCCACGCGCACCATTGGTGAAGCGGCGGACCTGATTACCGGCATTGCCGACCAGACCAACCTGCTGGCGCTGAATGCCGCGATTGAAGCGGCGCGGGCCGGTGAGCATGGCCGCGGTTTTGCCGTGGTGGCGGATGAAGTCCGGGCGCTGGCACAGCGCACTCAGCAATCCACGGTGAAAATCCACGATGTGGTGGCGGGTTTCCGCACTCAGGTGGACGACACCATTGCCTCCGTGCGCAGTGGTGAAGCGCTGGCCGGTGACGGTCTGTCGAGAGTCCGGGAAGCAGCGGATTCGCTGGACACCATTGCCGGCTCGGTGGATTCGATTTCCGACAGCTTTATCACCATGTCGGCGGCGTTCGAGCAGCAGGGTCAGGTGTCTGAAGAGATTAATCAGCAGATCGTTAACATTGCGGGTCTGGCCGACGACAGCGACGAGCAGGCCGAATCGGCCCGCCAGAGCAGTGACGAACTGAGTGCCCAGGCACACGGCCTGAAAGACCTGATCGCCCGCTTTATCAGCCGCAATGGCTGAGTGACAGTCGGATTTGCTCCGGTTGCGATGAAAAAATCACCAGTTGATACCCCGCCAGCACTGGTATAGCGGTGCCAGTGCTGGCAGAATCCCGCCCCAATTGCCCGGAACTTCCTTCCCGGCGCACATTCAATTCGTAGTTTCCTTAGCCAAAAGCACAGGAAGAACACTCATGAGTCAGTCCAACTCCGCATCCAACGGCGGCACAGGGGTACGTGGTCTCTGGTCATCCCGGCTTGCTTTTATCCTGGCAGCGACCGGTTCGGCCGTCGGCCTTGGTAACGTCTGGAAGTTTCCCTATGTCACCGGCGAGAACGGCGGCGGCGCCTTCGTTCTGGTGTATCTGCTTTGCATTGCCATCATCGGTATTCCGATCATGATGGCCGAAGTCTTTATCGGGCGGAACGGACGCCATAACCCGATTACCAGTTTCCGGCTGGTGGCCGAACGCAACCTGGTGTCGCCTGGTTGGCGCATTTCCGCCATCGTCGGCATGCTGGCCGCGTTTATTATCCTGTCATTTTATTCCGTGATCGGTGGCTGGGCCGCCTCCTATGTCGGTCATGCCGCGGCCGGTGATTTCACCGGTGGTACTGCCGAGTCGGTTGGCGAACTGTTCGGGGGGCTTCTGGCCAGCCCGGTACAGTTGCTGGGATGGCATACCCTGTTCATGGCCCTGGTGGTGTTTGTGGTGTCCCGGGGCCTGAAAGGGGGTCTGGAGCGCGCCGTGACCATTTTGATGCCGGCGCTGTTCGTCCTGTTGCTGCTGGTGGTGGGCTACGCTACCACAACCGGTCATTTCGGCGAAGCGGTCAGCTTCCTGTTCAATCCGGATTTTGGCGCCCTGACGGTGAAAGGTGTTCTGGTGGCTTTGGGTCACGCTTTTTTCACCCTGAGCCTGGGCATGGCGATCATGATGGCTTACGGCTCTTACCTGGGTAACGATGTGAACATCGGCCGCACGGCGATCAGTGTGGCGATCATGGATACCGTGGTGGCCCTGCTGGCGGGCCTGGCGATTTTCCCGGTGGTGTTTGCCAACGGCCTGGAAGCCGGCGCCGGCCCTGGCCTGATCTTCCAGACCCTGCCGCTGGCCTTTGGCAATATGCCCATGGGCAGCCTGTTTGGCACGCTGTTCTTCGTACTGCTGCTGTTCGCCGCCTGGACATCCGGCATCTCCCTGCTGGAACCGGTGGTTGAATGGGTGGAAGAAAAAACCACTCTGGGCCGCACCGGCAGTGCCGTGCTGGCGGGCGGTGCCTGCTGGGCGCTGGGTATTGTTTCCATCCTGTCGCTGAACGTCTGGTCGGATGTCACGCCTTTGGGCATGTTTTCGGCGTTTGAAGGTAAGACCATCTTTGATCTGCTGGATTACTTCACCGCCAATATCATGCTGCCGCTGTCCGGCCTGCTGACCGCCGTGTTCGTTGGCTGGTTCGTGGCGAAGGAATCGCTGAAGAACGATCTGGATCTGCAGGGTGGCGGCTTCAACCTGTGGTATAACCTGATCCGGTTTGTGACCCCGGTTGCGGTGTTGATTGTGTTTATCTACAACCTCACTGCCTGATCGAAGCGCCCTACGGGCAAAGAAAAACCCGCTATCGGTGTCAGCCGGTAGCGGTTTTTTTTTGTGAGTCGGGCTACAGAGTAAGTGTTTTAAAGAAAGTTTCAGAGTGTGGCTGATATCAATGCCTTGCCTGAAACAAAAGAATTTGGGCTCTATACCTTACCACCCAGCAAAATACGTACTGCAGTGCACGCATCTTCCAGCTCGTCTTCCTGTGGTTCCCGGCCACCGATCAGGTCGCTGTACAGGCAGGATTCGGCGATCCGGATCATGAAGTAGGAAAGGCTTTGTATGTTCATGGGTGGTGTCAGATGGCCGGCCCGGATTTCGTCTTTCAGCAGGCGGGTGTTCAGCTCCACGGTGCGGGTGTGCAATGTGGAGTGGGAGGACGTTAGCATTTTCAGCGCGTATTCGGGGTCCTGGTGCAGGAACTTGCGCAGGGGTTTGAAGTGCAGCGCGGTCACGTTGATGTAGCGGTACACGCCAACGATGTAGTCGATGCCCTGGCCGGGGGTTTTGGCGCGGGCTTCTTTATAAAGCGGTTCGTACAGTGACCAGAGGATTTCGGCAATAAGCAGGTCGCGGTTGCCTACCCAGCGGAACAGGGTGGCGCGGCCGATGTTGAGGTCATCGGCGAGGGCGGCGAGGCTGATTTTTTCGCCTTTGAGCCACATTTTTCGGGCGCGGCGGAAGGCGTCCAGGGGCGTTGCTTTGGTGTGTTGTGGGGGCACTGCCACCTCTGTTCGGAATTTGCAGGTATTCTAGCGGGCTCGGGCGGTTTTGCCTATGTGGCCTGAAGGGGCTAAACCCACAAATCCCCCACAGGCGCATCTGCACTGAAATGGTGCAGGATCTGAGCCTGTAACAGCTCCGCCGTGGCGATGGCATCGATCAGGGCGTTGTGGCCGGCATAGTGGGGCAGATGGTAGCGCAGGCGGCTGTCGGCCAGGCGGATGGACAGGGGCTCGGCGCCCAGCAGACGTTTGAAGAAACCGGGGCTGCGGTCCGGGTGTAGGTGGGCCTCGATGGCCATGGTGTCGATCACCGGGAAGCGCAGTTCCTCCTGCAGCCGCCACTGCAGCGCCTTGTTCAGAAACGGGCGTTCTATATTTCGATAATGCACCACCGGAACGCGGCCATTAAGGTAGCCAAACAAGGTGTCCAGCACTTCGCTTAAATCCGGCGCTTCCTCAATCTCGCTGTGAGTGATGCCGTGGATGGTTACCGACGTCTGGTGCAGTGGCAGTTGTGGCTTTACCACCTGATGCCAGGCTTTGCCCAGCTGTATGCCCTCCAGAGTGAAGGGCACCACGCCAACGCTGACGATGGCATGTTCTTCGGCATCCAGACCGGTGGTTTCAAAATCCAGGGCCAGCAAGGGCACGTCCCGTATGGGCGTTTCCGGGTCGGGGCAGCCGGCTTCATAAAACGCACGAATGAGGCTGCTTTGGGCTTCGGAGGCCAGGGCCTGGTAGCGCTCGGGCCAGGTACCGGGAGGCAGTTCAGACATTCCGCACCCCCCCCGCGTTGTAGCGGAAACGCAGGAATTTCTGGGCGTTGCTGACCACCTGGAAGGCGTCTTTCAGGTGGCTGCGTTCAAACGGCGACAGGTCTTCGGGCCGTACGTTGTTGTCCGGTTCCCGGTCTTCCTCGATGGCCAGGGCCTGGTGGCGAATGCGCACAATGGAAATGAACTCCAGGGCATCGCGCAGGTTGCCGGCGTCGTCTTCCATCAAAAGCTCGGTTTTCTCGATGTCGCGCAGACGTTCGAAGGAGTTTTGTGAGCGGCTGCCGCAGGCCAGGGCGTGCACGCGAATCAGGTCGGAAACCGGTGCGGTGCCCCGGCGTTTGAGGTTGAAGCTTTTCTGGTGCCGGCCGTCTTCTTCCAGCACAAAGGTACGGAAAAAGCCCAGGGGCGGCGTCCGGTTCAGGGCGTTGCGGGCCAGGAAGGTCAGGAAACGCTGGCTGTTGGAGGCTTTTTCAGCAACCAGGTTCTTGAGCTCTTCGGCAAACCGGGTTTCACCATGGATGCCATCCAGATCGAAGAAGATGTTGCTGTTTAGCAGTGCTTCGGCCTTGGGGTTGTCGATCCAGTCGGTGAAGTACTCCTTCCAGACTTTCAACGGCTGGCGCCATTTCACGTTGGTGGCCATGATGTCGCCGGTGCAGTAGGTGTAGCCGCATTCCGCCAGGCCGTCGGACACAAACTTGGCCAGCGCCAGGAAGTATTCGTCGTGCTCCTCGGGGATGCAGCTGTCGTCCAGCACCATGGCGTTGTCCTGGTCGGTGACCACCAGCTGTTCGTCCCGGGCCATGGAACCGAGGGCCATGAAGCAATAGGGCACCGGTGGCGGACCGAGTTTTTCCTCGCCCAGCTCCAGCAGTCGCTGGCTGAAGCTGCGGCCAATGCCGGCCATGGCGCTGCCAATCATGTGGGAGTTGGCGTCTTCGTTGACCATGCGCACGAAGCTGTCGCGGATATCCAGGCTGAGTTTTTTCAGGCCTTTCACATCCTGTTGGTGGTAGATGTTGCTGACCAGGTACAGGCTGCTCTGGCTCTCGTATTTGACGATATCCGACAACGCCACCACGCCGCGAATTTCATCGCCTTCCATGACTGGCAGGTGGTGCACATTGTTGTGCAGCATGGTGAGCATGGCTTCGAAAATGTAGCTTCGGGCGCTGATGGTGATCAGGTCTTCGGACATGATCTCGCTGATCGGCGTTTCCGAGGCCAGCGCGTTGGTCACCGCGCGGGTGCGCAGGTCCCGGTCGGTAATGATGCCCTTGAGCCGGTGCCTGTTGTCGGCGTCATCCACCAGAAGCAGTGCCGAGACGCCGTTGTCGGTCATTATCCGGGCGGCTTCCTGCAGGCGCACGGTGGCCGGGGCACAGATGGGCTGGCGGGAGATCAGCCGGGTGACCTTGGCGGTCATCAGCTCGTTGGATTTTTCCTGGCGAGAGACCGCCGAGCGCAGACGGCTGCGGTCTTCAACTTCAACGAAATCGGCGAAGTTTTCGTCGTTTTCCCATAGATACTGGAAAGTCTCGAATGGAATCTTGTAAACCAGGGTGTCTTCCAGGGCTTTGGCCGGGAAGCGTACCTGTTGATTGCGCAGCAATCCGAATTGGCCGAAGATTTCCCCTTCGGTGACCCGGTTGTACAGCTCGCCCGAACGCCGGTAAATTTCCACCGCGCCGCTGCGCACGTAATGCAGCCAGTAGTTTTGCTGCTTCAGTTCAAGAATGTCGGTGCCGGCGCGGTAATAGGCCACTTCAATGCTGGTGACAATGTGCTCGAGCATGTCTTCGGGCATTTCATCAAAAGGCGGGTACTGGGCAATGTGGTTGCGAATATCGAGCAGCTCTGCCTGCATGGGCTCTCCGTGTTGGTCGCCGGTTTTATTGTGTTTGGCTGACTATAGCAGCTGTCGGTTTTCATGGTGTACCTTTGCCGCAGATTAACCAGACGGGACACTAGCAATGGGCAAGAAAGTATTAGTGACGGGCGGTATTCGCTCCGGTAAAACCGCACTGGCCGAACAGCGGGCGATGGCGGCGGATTGCGCGGTGTTTTACGTGGCCACGGCGACAGCCGGCGATGATGAAATGGCCGCCAGAATCGAACGCCATCGCCAACACAGGCCCGACGACTGGGGGCTGGTGGAAGAGCCGTTGCGACTGGGCGAGGTGTTGTTGGACTTCCGCAAGCAGCCCTGTGAGCCACCGTTGTTGCTGATTGACTGCATGAGCCTGTGGCTGAGCAACCTGCTGTTCGCCGGTGGTGAGGTGTTCAGCGAGGAAAAAGCGTTGTTTTTACAGGAAGTGGCCGAGTATCCGGGAGACCTGGTGGTGGTCACCAACGAAGTGGGGCTGGGCACTATCGGCATGGATGCCCTCACCCGTCGGTTTGCCGACGAGCTGGGCTGGATGAATCAGGCTCTGGCCGAGCGCTGCGATGAAGTAGTGATGTCGGTGGCTGGCTTGCCGCTGACGCTTAACGCTCAGGCGCCGGCGTGAGGCTAAGCATGCTACGGAAGATGCCAAACTCTGACTGGTCCACGCGAATGCGAGTGCGGCAACCGTAGGGCACGGCCAGGCCGGTGAACGAGCGTTCCAGGGGAATGCCGAGGATGTCAGCCAGCACCATGCGGATCACGCCGCCGTGGCAGACCACCAGAACCTTCTGGCCCACCAGTTTTTGTTGCCATTGGCCAAAGCTTTCGGTGACCCGCTGATAGAAATCCGGTACTGGTTCGCCGCCCGGTGGGATGTGGTGGATGGCGTCCTGCCAGAACTTGTCCAGCTGGTCGCCATAGCGCTGCTGAACCTGTTCGGCGGTCAGGCCTTCCCATTCGCCAAAGCCGATTTCACGTAGATCTTCTTCGATGTGAAGAGGGAGCTGGCGCTGTTCTGCCAGTTTTTCCGCAAACTTCCGGCACCGGGCCATGGGCGAGCTGACGATGACGTTCCAGTGGTCGTCACCGCTCACCGCCGCCTGCATCTGCTGCCAACCTTTGGCGCTTAGAGGGTCGTTCTGGCTGCCCCGGAACATGGGGCCGCCTTCCGGTTCGCCGTGGCGGATGAGGTCGATCACGGTGGTGGTGTTCATTCAGGCTCCGGATTTGTCGCTGACGCCGGCATCGGCGAAGGTGGCCATTTGATTATGCAGTGCGCAGGCTGTGCGCAACAGGGGCACGGCAACAGCGGCACCGCTGCCTTCGCCCAGGCGCATGCCCAGGTTCAGCAACGGCTGTGCGTTCAAGGCTTCCAGTACCGATTGATGGCCGGGTTCGGCCGAGCGGTGGCTGAACAACAGCCAATTACGAACGCCCGGTTGGATTTCCGTGGCAACCAGGGCCGCCACGGAAACGATGAAGCCGTCCACCAGCACCGGGATGCGGCGGGCGGCACAACCGAGTATGGCGCCGGTGAGCCCGGCGATTTCGAAACCGCCGAGGGAGGTCAGTACGCTGAGAGGTTCGCGGTTGTCGCCGTGGCGCTCCAGCGCGGTTTGCACCACCCGGGCCTTGTGGCTGACGCCGTTCTCGTCCAGCCCGGTGCCCGGGCCAACGAGTGCCTGTGACGGGTGGCCGAGCAAGGCACTGGCCAGTGCCGCCGCGCTGGTGGTGTTGCCAATACCCATGTCGCCACCGATAAACAGCCGGGCCTGATTGTCGGCGGCCCGCTGCGCCGCCTGATCGCCGGCGTTCAGGGCTTTTTCCAGCTGGTCGCCGGTCAGTGCTTTGGTTTTGGCAAAGTTTTCGGTGGTGGGTGCAATAACCTGGTGCAACACGCCGGAAAGTTCCGGGACCTCGCCCACGGTACCCAGGTTGATGACTTCCAGTTGAGCGTCCAGTTCCCGGGCGAGCACGCTGATGGCCGCGCCACCGCCGGCAAAATTGGCGATCATCTGTGCGGTAACAGCCTGTGGAAAGGCAGAGATGCCCTCCTCGCACACGCCGTGGTCGCCGGCGAAAACCGCAATGTGTACCTGCTCCAGGGTTGGTGATTCGCAGCTCTGCAGAGCTGCCAGTTCAATTGCCACCTGTTCCAGAATGCCGAGAGAACCGGGCGGCTTGGTAAGTACTTGCTGACGCTCTCGGGCAAGCTGACCGTGGCGGGCGCTGGGCTCGGGAGGTGGTTGAGTGCAGCTGATCGGCAAGGGCATGGGATGTTTCCTGGTGGCCTTTGGAGCGATGGATGTTCCGTCGCACCGGTTTGGGTGTCAAGTTGAGTGGGCTGTCGGGTAGACTTGCCCGCACTTTGTTCGGGGAGTGTTGATGGTGGAAACCTGGGTTTTGCCGGTGATCGTGTGCATTGCGGCTGTGTTGCTGGACCATGTGCTGGGTGAACCCCGAAACTGGCACCCGTTGGTGGGTTTCGGCAACCTGGTGGGACGGGTGGAGCGACGGTTGAACCGGCGGCCGGAAAGCCCGGGCAGAGCCTTGTCGGCTGGTGGATTGGGTTTGCTGGTGCTGTGCGCACCGTTTGTGGGGTTGGCATGGCTGGCCGAGCATTGGTTGGGCGGCTGGCTGCTACTGATTGCTCAGGTATCGGTGCTTTGGCTGGCGCTGTCTTTGCGCGGGCTGGCGGAGCACGGTCGGGCGGTCTCGGAGCCACTGGCCCGGGGCGATCTTGAGGAAGCCCGGCGCCGGGTGAGTTACATCGTCAGCCGTGATGCCGCCGCCCTGGATGAAGCCGGGGTGGCGGCGGCTGCTTCCGAGTCCATGTTGGAGAACGGGGCCGATGCGGTCTTTGCCAGCCTGTTCTGGTTTCTGTTGGCGGGGTTGCCGGGAGTGGTGCTGCATCGGCTGGTGAATACACTGGATGCCATGTGGGGCTATCGGAATGCCCGTTTTCTGTATTTTGGCCGTTGTGCGGCGCGGCTGGACGACGCCATGAACTGGGTGCCGGCGCGCCTGACCGCTCTGACTTACGCTTTGGTGGGCCACACCCGAACGGCGTTTCGTTGCTGGCGCCAGCAGGCCGGTGCATGGGACAGCCCCAATGCGGGGCCGGTCATGGCGGCCGGCGCCGGTGCTCTGTCGGTAACGCTGGGCGGGCCGGCTCCCTATGCCGGAGGCCTGAAGCAAAGGCCGGTACTGGGCGTGGGGCCGGCCCCCGGGGCGGATACCGTCGAAAATGCCATCCGTCTGGTACAGCGAGGAGTGACACTCTGGTTACTGGCACTGGTGTGCGCCGGTCTGCTTGATGGGTTGTCCGGAGGATGAGAATGGCAAAAGCCCGACACGAGTCCCGGCCGGAGCACGGCGGGCAGGTGGCGCAGGCAGCCAAGGCATGGGGTATTCCCGCAGACCAGTGGCTGGATTTGTCCACCGGCATCAGCCCCTTCCCCTGGCCGGTGCCGGACATTCCGGTGGCGGTCTGGCAACGGCTGCCGGAGGAGGATGACGGGCTGGCAGACGTCGTGCGCCACTGGTCTGGCGCGCCGGCGGCTTGCGGTTGCCTGCCTGTTGCCGGCAGCCAGGCCGCCATTCAACAATTGCCTCAACTCTATCCGGCCGGTCGCGTGGGTGTTCCGGTGCCCGGCTACCAGGAACACGGTTACTGGTGGCACCGGGCTGGCCACGAGGTGGTTTCGATTCCACTGGCAAGCATGGGGGCCGATGAAGCCTGGTTGGATTCGCTGGACGTGCTGGTGTGGATAAATCCCAACAACCCCACCGGGCTGGGGTTGTCGGCTGAACAACTGATGCGTTGGCATCACCGATTGCAGGCCCGGGGCGCAACACTGGTTGTGGACGAAGCCTTCATTGCCCACGATGGTTATGAGAGCCTGGCGGCCCACGCGGGCATTCCGGGCCTGGTGGTGTTGCGTTCACTGGGCAAGTTTTTCGGTCTGGCCGGTGTTCGAGCCGGCGCTGTGCTGGGTGAACAGGCCCTGGTGTCCGCTCTGGCCGGTCAGCTGGGGCCCTGGGCCCTGAGTGGTCCGGCTCGGCACGTGATGAAGCAGGCATTGCAGGACGTGGCGTGGCAGCAATGGGCACAGGATTGTTTAAGTGAGGCCACTGACCGGCTGGCCCGATTGCTTTTATCTCAGGGTTTTGGCAACAGCACCGGCACTCATCTTTTTCGGTATTTTGAGCACCCGCGAGCGGCCCGGTTGTATCAGACTCTGGCCCAACAGGGAGTGCTGGTTCGCCTGTTCGAGAACCCGGCCGCCATTCGGCTGGGCCTGCCTGGCAGCGAACAGGAATGGCGAAGGCTTGGGCAGGCCCTTGGCAAATTTGATTGACCAGACATTAACCGATTGTTAGCCTTGCGCTCGTTTTCAGGTGCCCCTGCGCAAAGCCGCCAGGGGTGAAACGGGAAGCCGGTGCGCTCAAATCCCCCCTTGAGTTAGTCCGGCGCTGCCCCCGCAACGGTAAGTGAGTAAACAGCCATCGATGGCGCCACTGTGCTGCAGCACGGGAAGGCGATGGTTGCGGTTCCTGCCTCGGAACCGGCTCACAAGCCCGGAGACCGGCCTGATAACACACCAAATGCTGCGGAGGGCGGCGACGGTGGATGAAGGCCTGTGTTTCCCCGTGCGAACATTCCGCACTCCTTTCTTCATCCCCCGTTTCTTGCCTCTGCAGCCCGAACGTTAACTGTCGTGCGGGTGCAGCACGACTTGATGGTGAGAAATGATTATGGGAATTTCCAAAGCCTCCCCGGCCCTTCTTTGCTCCACGCTTTCCTTTGCTTTATTGCCACTGGCTTCTGCTGTTGCCCAGGCTAGCGAGTCTGGATCGTCTGATACGTCCGGCGAGTTGGATCCGATTGTCGTGACCGCCACGCTCGGGCCGCGCACCGTGGGCGAGAGCTTGTCTTCCGTGACGGTGATGGATGAGGAGGAGATTCGGGAGAAGGCGCCGAATGATTTTCAGGACCTGTTGCGGGGGCAGCCGGGGATTTCTGTCAAAAGCAACGGCTCATTTGGTAAAACAACCAGTGTTTATACCCGCGGCACGAATAGTGACTCCACTCTGTTTTTGGTGGACGGGGTGCGGTTGCGCTCTGCTACTTTGGGCGGGGCTTCCTGGCAGTATTTTCCTCCCGAACTGGTCGAACGTGTCGAACTCGTTCGTGGGCCGAAAAGTTCCCTGTACGGTGCTGATGCCCTGGGTGGTGTCATTCAGGCCTTCACGCTGGATCCGGATCAGGATCGTACCGGCTGGGTAGAGACCGGCGCCGGCAATCATGACTCGCAGAAGACTGCAGCAGGCGTGGGTGGTCGAGTTGGTAACACCCGGTTCAGCCTGAGTGGGCTGCACAGAGAGACGGATGGCACGGCCGTGGTCACCGATGGTGAAGACAAGGGCTTTCGCAATACAGCCGGTGTCGGTCGTGTGGCCCACGAGTTTGACAATGGCGGCGAAGCGAGTGTGTCGGTTTTCCAGAGCCGGGGTAATACAGAGTATTCCGGAGGTGACATTGATTTTATGATGCGCACCGTGGGGCTTCGCCTCGATACGCCGGTGAGCCAGTACTGGCACCAGTCCATGCAGTTTTCCGAAGCCCGGGATGAAACCGATAACTTCAGCAACAGCGCTGTATCGGTCTTTGATACCCGGACTCGCACGGCTCGCTGGATCAATACCCTTACCCATGGAGTGCATGAACTCGCCCTCGGCGCTGAATTGATGAACGACGAGGTGGATGGAACCACGGATTACGAGGAAACCAGCCGAACCAATACAGCATTGTTCGGTCAGCTCCGGCTGAAATTCGGACCGACGGACGTTCAACTGAGCCTTCGGGGGGACGACAATGAGGCTTATGGCAACAACACGACCGGGGGCGTCGCTCTGGGCTATGCCCTTGATTCGTCCCACCGGGTTCGGGCAAGCTACGGCACCGCCTTCAAGGCGCCCACGTTCAATGATCTTTACTATCCTTCATCCGGTAACCCGGACCTGGAAGCGGAAGAGTCCGAAACCTTTGAGCTGGGCTTCAGCGGTCATTATCCGGTCTGGTACTGGGACGCCGCGATTTTCCAGCTGGACGTGGATAATCTGATTGACTGGCAGCCGGGCCCCAGTGGGCTGTATCAGCCCATGAATGTGAATGAGGCCCGTATCCGGGGGCTGGAACTCAGTAACGGTGTGGAGACAAATGGTTGGCGAGCGGATCTTGCCCTGACGTTCCTTGATCCTGAAAATCGCAACACCGGAAACGACCTGGAGCATCGTAGTACCCAGACTCTGAGATTGGATGTGAGCAAGCGGCTGGGTGATTTTAGTCTGGGCGGCACATTCGTGGCGGCCAACCACCGCTTCAACGACGCTTCTAACGAAGAACGTTTGCCGGGCTACGGTACTCTCGACCTCCGAGCAGGCTGGGACTTTTTCCCGGGTTGGTCCGCGAAGCTGTCGGTGGATAATGTGATGGACAACGAACGCAAAACCGCCAAACGCTCCGTGTACTCCGGCGGCGGCTATTACATCACCGCCGGACGCACCGCGATGCTGACGGTACGCTACGACTTCCAGTAACTACCTTCTTGCGGGCGGCTCTGATATGAAACCGAGGCGTTTGATGAACCCACGAGGGCGAACCGTGCGGCGAATGGTTTGGGCAGCGGCATTGTCCCTGGCCTGGGGCTGGACGCCCCAGGTGCTGGCTCAAGTTTGCGCGAAGGATGCTCGGGACCGGTTGGTCTGTATGGAACAGCCTGCCGCCCGTATCGCCGCTCTTTCCCCCGGTGCCACGGAACTGGTGTGGGCCGCCGGCGCGGGTGAAAAAGTGGTGGCCGTGGTGGACTATTCCGACTACCCACCCGCCGCGCGGCAAGTACCAAAGGTGGGCAGCCACACCCGTCTGGACATGGAGCGTTTGTTGGCGTTGGAGCCTGATCTGGTGGTTGCCTGGGTGACTGGCAACCCGAAGGAACAGGTGGAAATGCTGGAAGAGCTCGGCTTGCCGGTGTTTTCCATCGAGCCACGCAGTTTCGAGTCCGTCTCCACCACCATCGAACAATTGGCTACTCTGGCGGATACAGAAACAGAGGGCTTTGCCGAGGCTCAGCGTTTCCGCCAGGGTATTGATGAGCTGCGTACCGAGTACGCCGAGGCAGAGCCGGTGCCGGTGTTTTACCAGGTCTGGGACCAACCCTTGATGACCGTGAATGATGAGCATCTGATTGGTGAAATGGTCCAGCTGTGCGGCGGCGACAATGTCTTTGGCGACCTGGACCGCCTGGTGCCCCGGATCAGCCCGGAAGCGGTGATCTCCGCCGACCCGGAGGCCATCCTGGCCGGTGGCATGGGCGAGGAAAACCGCCACTGGCTGACCCGCTGGAAAGAGTTTCCGGAAATGACCGCCACGGTGCGGGATAACCTGTTTTTCATTCCCCCTTCACTGGTACAGCGCCCCACGCCTCGCATGCTGGAAGGTACCCGGTTGTTCTGTGAAAAACTCGAGGTGGCTCGTGGCCGGCGCTGATTCCGGAGTGTGCTGTTGATTCGCCCTATTGGTATGCCGTTGGTCATTCTGGCAATTGCCAGCTTGCTGGCCACTGGCCTGTCCGTGGCCATTGGCAGCGTGGCACTGTCGTTGACCGATATCGGGGCAGTGCTGTTTGGCGATGCCCCGGCATTGCACCGGACCCTGGTGCTTGAACTGCGCCTGCCCAGAACCCTCGCAGCCTTTGCCACCGGCGGCCTACTGGCCGTGGCCGGGGCCCTGATGCAGGTTCTTTTGCGAAATCCCCTCGCCGATCCCTACGTGCTGGGCCTGTCGGGGGGCGCGGCTGTTGGAGCACTGCTGGCCATGCTGGCCGGGTTGGGTGGATTACTGATCTCCGGTTCCGCCTTCGCTGGCGCCCTGTTGTCCACCCTGATGGTCTTCGGCCTGGCCCACGGCACCGGCAGCTGGACGCCCTCGCGCCTGTTGCTCACCGGTGTCGTTGTCGCTGCCGGCTGGGGCGCGGTCATCACCCTCATGCTCGCCATCAGCCCGGCCCGGGAGTTGCCCGGCATGCTCTATTGGCTAATGGGCGACGTATCCTACGCCCGAACCCCCTGGCCGGGCCTTGTCCTGCTGACCCTGGTTTGCCTGGCGGTGATCCCCCTGGGCCGCAGCCTGAATGTACTGGCTCGCGGCCCTCTACAGGCTGCCGCTCTGGGCATTTCCGTAAGGCCCATGGAGTGGCTGATCTACCTCCTGGCCAGCCTACTCACTGCCACAGCAGTCACCATGGCCGGCAGCATTGGTTTCGTAGGGCTGGTGGTGCCCCACATGCTGCGCCTGGTGTTGGGCAACGACCAGCGCCTGATCCTGCCCTCCTGTGCTCTGGCTGGCGGTACTCTCCTGGTGCTGGCCGATACCCTGGCGCGCATCGTCATCGCCCCCGAACAGCTGCCGGTGGGCGTGATCACCGCCCTGCTGGGCGTGCCCACCTTCCTGTACCTGCTGTACCGGAGCCGCTGATGGTTGTCACCAAACGCCCGACCATACAGACCCTCAGCACCCGACAGCTGGTGATCGACATTCCCCATCGCCCGGACGGCTATCCGCTGGATTTAACTATCGAGCCGGGCCAGGTCTGGGGTGTTCTGGGGCCAAATGGTGCGGGCAAGACCACGTTATTGCACACCCTGGCCGGACTCCGGGCGCCGCGCTCCGGTTCTCTCTGCCTGGATAATCAACCTGCGGGCACCCTCAAGCGCCGGACGTTTTCGCAGCAGGTTGGCCTTGTTTTTCAGGACCATCAGGACGGTTTCCCGGCCACCGTTCTGGAAACCGCCCTGATTGGCCGCCACCCCTGGCTCTCCCCCTGGCAGATGGAAAGCGCCGACGACGTGGCCATGGCCGAACGGGCATTGGAAGCCCTGGATGTACTGCATCTGAAAGACCGCCTCGTCAGCACGCTGTCCGGTGGCGAACGCCAGCGCGTGGCCATTGCCACCCTGATGACTCAGGCGCCCCATACCTGGCTGCTGGACGAGCCCACCAATCACCTGGACCTGCACCATCAGGTGGCGGTGATGAAACTACTGACCGAAAGGGCGAAAGCGGGCAATGCCATTTTCATGTGTTTGCATGATCTCAATCTGGCCGCCCGCTGGTGCGACAACATCTTGCTAATGTACCCGGACGGAGAGGCCTGCTGGGGTCCGGCGGATCGCATGCTGGTGCCGAACGCTTTGGAGCGTTTGTACAACCAGGACCTGGAAACAGTGGAAGTGGACGGCGCCCCATTTTTCGTACCCAAGCGAGGCTAACAACGGTGTTTGGCAAGGGAGTGGGGGAACGCTTCCCGGGACTGTCTGCAGCATGGATGCTGCAGTCAAGCGTACAGGGATGTATTCACAGCGTGTCTCGGGAAGCGTTCCCCCACTCCCGTTCCCCCACAATTCAGACGATTTGGAAATGAGATAAATGCTCGAAGCAAGAGTCCCAGCCGCCATGATCACCGCCCCCGGCTCCGGCCAGGGCAAGTCCATGGTCACCGCCGCCCTGGCCCGCCTGCACCGCAATGCCGGCCGTAACGTCCGGGTATTCAAACACGGCCCGGATTACCTGGACCCCATGGTGCTGGAAGTGGCTTCCGGTAACCCGGTTTATCAACTGCACCCCTGGATGACTGGCGAGAACGAATGCCGCTGGCGGCTGGCCGAGGCCGCGCAGACCGCCGACCTGATCCTGGTGGAAGGCTCCATGGGCCTGTTCGACGGCGACCCCAGCAGTGGCGACCTGGCCAAACTGGCCGGTATTCCGGCTCTCCCGGTGATTGATGCCAAGGGCATGGCTCAGACCTTTGGCGCGGTGGCCTTTGGCCTGGCTCATTTTGATCCGGAGTTGCCCGTGCATCAGGTGATCGCCAACAAGATCGGCAGTCCGTACCACGGCCAGCTCCTGAAAGAGAGCCTGCCGGAAGGCATTGACCTGCTCGGTGCGATTCCCCGTAACGAGGCGATGGACATTCCCGATCGTCATCTGGGGCTGGTGCAGGCCAACGAGCTGTTGGATTTGAGTGACCGCCTGGACCGTGCCGCCGAGGTTTTGAAAGCCGCCGGGCTGGACGCGCTGCCAAAGCCCGTGGAACTCAGCGCGGAATCACCCGCCGCGCCCGAACGCCTGCTGGAAGGCCACCGCATTGCCATCGCCCGCGATGCGGCCTTCAGCTTTCTCTACCGGGCCAACCTGGATCTGCTGGCAGCCATGGGCGCGGAGCTGCACTACTTCTCACCGCTGGCGGATACCGAACTGCCGGAGACGGATGCCCTCTGGCTGCCGGGTGGTTACCCGGAATTGCACGCCGCGACACTGGCCGCCAACACGCCGATGCTGGAGGCCATTCGTGCCTTCCATCAGGCCGGAAAGCCGATTCTGGCCGAATGCGGGGGTTTGATGGCCTGCACCGAAACCCTCGTGGACAAGGAAGGCCATGAACACGCGCTTCTGGGGCTTCTGCCCGGTCGCGCCACCATGGCCGGCCGCCTCAAGGCGCTGGGCCTGCAAAGTCTGAACACCAGCCTGGGCGATCTGCGTGGCCACACCTACCATCATTCGGAGCTGGAGACGCCCTGCGAACCGGCGGCCCGCACCCGCAAGCAGGCCGGCTCCGAAGGCGAGGCGGTCTACCGCGAGGGTGCGCTGGCTGCCAGTTATTTTCACGGTTACTTCCCCTCGGCTCCGGCCCTGGTGGCGGCGATTTTCCGGGGAGAACCATTCACCTTCAATCATTCATTGTCTGAATAAGGAGTGCCCTCATGAGAGAACGCGCAAAAGACCCCGAACGCCACGCCAGGCGCATGGCCGCCAAGCAGAAAATCATGGAGGAACGCATTGCCCGTGCCCAGAACGAGCAGGGCGTGCTGCTGGTGATGACCGGTCCCGGCAAGGGCAAAAGCAGCTCGGGCTTTGGCATGGTGGCCCGGGCCCTGGGCCATGGCATGAGAGTGGGCATCGTGCAGTTCATCAAGGGCGCGTTCAGTACCGGCGAGGAAGCCTTCTTCCGAGACCTGCCCAACGTCGATTACCACGTGATGGGCCAGGGCTACACCTGGGACACCCAGAACCGGGAGCGGGATGTGGCCTCCGCCAACGCCGCCTGGGACATCGCCGCCGCCATGCTGAAGGATGACAGCTACGACCTGATCCTGCTGGACGAACTCAACATCGCCCTGAAGTACGATTACATCGACCTGGACCGGGTGCTGGATGATCTTCAGGGTCGGCCCGAGATGCAGCACGTGGTGGTCACCGGTCGCAGCGCCCCGCAGGAGTTGATCGACCTGGCCGACACCGTCACCGAGATGGGCGTGGTCAAGCACGCGTTCAAGGACCAGGGCATCAAGGCCCAGAAGGGCGTGGAGCTGTAAATGGCCACGCTGATGGTGCAGGGCACTACCTCGGATGCCGGCAAGACCACGGTGGTTGCGGCCCTGTGCCGTTGGTTGGCGCGCCAGGGCGTGTCGGTGGCGCCGTTCAAGCCCCAGAACATGGCCCTGAACAGCGCCGTTACCGTGGACGGTGGCGAGATTGGTCGCTCTACAGCCCTGCAGGCGCTGGCCTGCGGCATTGAGCCTCACAGCGACATGAACCCGGTACTGCTCAAGCCCCAGAGTGACCGGGGAGCCCAGGTGATCCTGCGCGGTCGCGTACATGGCAACATGGACGCGCTGGATTACCACGCCTACAAGGCTGAGGCGAAGGCCACGGTGATGGAGGCCTGGCAGGCATTGAACAAGCAATACGACGTGGTGATTGCCGAAGGCGCCGGCAGCCCGGCGGAGGTCAACCTGCGAACCAACGACATCGCCAATATGGGCTTTGCCGAAGCGGCGGACTGCCCGGTGCTGCTGGTGGGCGACATCGACAAGGGCGGTGTCTTTGCTCAACTCGTGGGCACCCTGTCGCTGATTTCCGAAAGCGAGCGGGCGCGCACGGCGGGATTCATCATCAACCGCTTCCGGGGCGACATCGCGTTGCTGGAACCGGGGCTGGACTGGCTGCGCGAACACACGGGCAAACCGGTGTTGGGCGTACTGCCCTACCTGCACGGCTTGGTGATTGATTCGGAAGACAGCGTGGCCGCCGCCGGCACCAGTGAGGCCGGCGCGCTGAAAGTGGTGGTGCCGGTGTTGCCGCGCATCAGCAACCACAACGATTTCGACCCCCTACGCCTGCACCCGGGTGTGGAGCTGGTGTTTGTTGGCCCCGAGGAGCCCATCCCGCCGGCCGACCTGATAATACTTCCTGGCAGCAAAAGCACACGGCACGACCTGGCCTGGCTGAAACAGCAGGGCTGGCCCGAGGCCATTCGTCGGCATTTGCGCTATGGGGGTAAGCTGTTGGGCATTTGTGGTGGCTTCCAGATGCTGGGCGACCAGGTGGACGACCCGGAAGGCTTGGAAGGCGAACCGGGCAGCACCGAAGGGCTGGGCTGGTTGGCCATGACCACCCGTATGGTGCCGGGTAAGCAGTTGCGGTACGTGTCGGGGCCCTTGAAGGTATCCAGTGCTCCGGAGGCCGAGGCGACCATCATGAAGGGCTACGAGATGCACAATGGTGTCACCGAAGGCCCTGCCCTGGCCCGGCCGATCGCGGATCTGGATGGCCGGCGGGACGGGGCGATCAGTGAGGATGGCCAGATCCTGGGCACCTACGTGCATGGCCTGTTTGACCAGCCGGAAGCCTGCGAAGCATTTCTGCAGTGGGCCGGCCTGAAAACCGGAGATGCCCGGTCCGTGGATTACCAGGCCCACCGGTTGCAGCAGCTGGATCGCCTGGCCGATCAGGTGGAGCAGTGTCTGGATACCGACGCACTGAAAAGGCAACTGCGGCTATGAACGAACAGGACCATTCCTTCACCGAGGCCCAGCGCGAAGGCCTGTACCGGGCCATCTTTGAACGCCGGGACGTGCGCTCGCAATTCCTGCCGGACGCCATTCCCGATGACGTGCTGGCTCGCTTGCTGGAGGCCGCCCACCACGCCCCGTCGGTGGGTTTCATGCAGCCCTGGGATTTCATCGTGATCGACAGCGTGGCCGTGCGCCAGCAGGTGCTGGACAGCTTCAACGAGGAAAACGACCGGGCGGCGGCCAACTACCAGGGCGAACGCCAGGAGCGGTACCGGAGCCTGAAGCTCCAGGGCATTCTCGACAGCCCCATTAACCTCTGCATCACCTGTGACCGCAGCCGGGGCGGGCCGAACGTGCTTGGGCGCAACTCCATCATGGAGATGGACCTGTTCAGCACCTGCCTGGCGGTACAGAACCTGTGGCTGGCCGCCCGCGCGGAGAATATCGGCGTGGGTTGGGTCAGTATCCTCAGCCAGGACCGGCTGGCGGAGATCCTGCAGTTGCCGGAGCACGTCTACCCGCTGGCCTACCTGTGCCTGGGGTATGTCAGCGAGTTTCTTGAGCAGCCGGAGTTGCAAGCCAAGGGCTGGCGCTCGCGGTTGCCATTGGAGGAGCTGGTGCATGGCAACCAGTGGTCGGCACCATTAACCAACGAACGACTGATAGCGCGTTTGAAGAAATGCTGAATAACCCAGCTTCCAGGCCTCTCACTCCTTGATAGGAGGTAGAGACTCAACAAGCTCCTGGAGTTCTCCGGCGATAGCAATCAGCTCCTTGAGTAATTGGGGGTTCACATCGACCTGCCCCTCGTACTCAGCCAGGTTGCGTTCGGAATGGCATTTATCCAGTACTCGCCACTTACCATTGGGTAAGCCCACGGTGTGTTGTAGACATTGAAAAACGATATAGCGGCTTTCGGAGCGATAGCCGTGCCATCTCAATGCCGCAAGAGACAAGGCGTGTGCAGCTCCATAGGCAAGAGAAAACTGGCTGTCAGCAGATAGTCCTTCAAGGCTGGCGTCCCGGAGTTTGATGTCTGCTGCCCGGAGCATTCCTTCGAATTCCTTTTTATCGGGCTTTTCGACCTTTAGTCGATGAATTTTGACCAGATTGTCGAGCGCTTCCATGCGAGATCCTTTTCGTTAATGCCCAAACGTTAGCTCAATGCGGGGTTGCTCCAGAACCCTTGTCACGAAGCTTTGCTGTTCCTGAACCCGTCTTTCGAAATCAGACACAGAGTATAGCGTGGGGTTGATAGTTCTTTGTAGTTGCTTCTCCGCAGGTGTCAACAGTTCCATGATGTCGCTGTAGCTGAGCTCGTCGCCGATCAACATTAGATCAATATCGCTGTCGGCATGGGCTTCACCTTTGGCAACAGAACCATAGATGAATGCGTGCTCGATATGGTTTGATAACGGTGCGAGGGCCTTTTGAACAACGTCGGCTACGCCAAAGGTTTTTTGGACAATGTTTGCCAAGTCCCGAAAAATCGGATTTTGAGTATTTGCTTGGTAGTGATTCTGGTTGCCTCGGGACATCATGCTAACCAGCCCTGAGTCCGTTAACTTGCCCAGTTCCCTTACGACGGAGCCTCGGCCGATCTGTGCCATTCGCATCAACTCGTTAAGATAGAAGCTTTGGTCTGGATGGCCATAAAGAATGGCGAGCAGGCGTTGTTGGGTTTTGGTGAAAAGGGCGTCACCGATACTTGTGCCGGGCATTGGTATGCTTGTCTCTATTCAGAAGTCCTGTTCTGGGTACTATAGTACCCAAATTGGGTATGACAAGTCCCAATATGGGTACGATAGGTCCCAGATTGGGTACAGTGGGCCGCGAGAGTTTATAAAGGAGCCACTATGGAGTTCTCCACGTTTTACGACCAGGCACTAATGCGCAAAGGCGGCGAAGCCGCCCTCCAATCAATGCTTCCTGCGGTGGTGGAAAAAAGCCGCCTGGCGGACATCAGCGACGACCGCTACCTGTCCGAGATGACTCGCTGCATCTTCAAGGCGGGCTTTGTCTGGCGGGTGATCGAGAATAAATGGGCGGACTTTGAGGCGGCCTTTGAGGGCTTTGTGCCCGCCTACTGGCAGCAGGTGCCGCCGGAGGTGTTGGAGGAACTGGCCAAGGACGAGCGCATCGTGCGCAACCTGCAGAAGATCCGCACGGTGCCGGAGAATGCCCGGATGATCATGGATGTGGTGAAGGATCATGGCAGCTTTGGCCGCTTCCTGGCCGATTGGCCCAGCACCGATCAGGCCGGGTTACTGCTGTACCTCAAGCGCAACGGCTGCCGGCTGGGTGGCAATTCTGCCCAGTATTTTCTGCGCCGCGTGGGCTGGGATGGCTTCATCCTGTCCCGGGACGTGGTCACCGCCCTGATCCGGGCGGAGATTCTGGATGCGTCGCCCACCAGCCAGAAGGGGCTGAAACAGGTGCAGGCGGCGTTCAACCAGTGGCATGAGGAAACCGGGCTGCCGTTCAGCCATCTGTCGCGGGTTGTTTCTTTTACCGTGGATAACTGAGCCTATACCTGGGGGCGGACAGTTTGGGGGTAGTCTTTCCAAAACACGCTGTGAATACGTCCATGTAGCGCTCGAGCTCCGCCATCCCTGGCTCCGCACGGTTTTGGAAAGACTACCCCCAAACTGCCGAACAGGCTATTGAGTTTGCGTTCAGAGAAAAAGCAAAAGCACCAGTTCGCTCAGCACGACACTAGCCCCCAGAGCATCGCCGGTATAACCACCCAGCTGGCGTTTGAGATACGCGCCCCAGCACAGAGCCACCAACAGCACCGCCGCCAGGGTGCCGGTGATCAGGAACGGGTGCCAGAATGAGAGAGTGCCCGAAAGCACCATGACAAAACCAACGGCGGCCAGCAGGCGGGCGGTGGAGAAGCCGTCCGCCACCGGTTTGGATTTGCTTTTGTCCGGATCGGTCACGTAGTTGAGTGTGGCCATCAACAGCAGGGGCGTGAGCCGCGCGACCGCCGGGGCGGCCAGCAGCGCCACCCAGAGCTGATCGGCTTCGGCCAACAGCGTCACTTTCAGTAGTAGTGCCATCACCAGAGTCACGGTGCCGTAAGTGCCGATGCGGCTGTCTTTCATGATCGCCAGGCGCTTTTCCACCGTGTAGCCCCCACCCAGGGCATCCACGCTGTCGGCCAGGCCGTCTTCGTGGAAGGCGCCCGTCAGGAACAGGTGCACGATCATCACCAGGATGATCGAGACCAGGGGGCTGAAGGCCAGGCTCAGCAGGCCGTACACGCACAGGTAAATGACGCCCAGCATCAGGCCCACCAGGGGGAAATACAGGCTGCTCTGGTTCATCAGGCGCTGGGAGTAGTCAATCTTCGCCAGCATGGGAATGCGGGTGAGAAACCCCACGGCCAGCCAGAAGGCCTGCCATTCGCGTTTGAAGCTGGGCTCGGTGGGCATGGGCGTCTCCGGGGATTGGTGAAAACGCCCATTGTACCGGTTAAGCGGCCATGGTGAATGCTGTTAATTCAAGGCGTTGCGCACCGCTCCAATCACGCCATGCGTTTCATGATGCGGTCCCCCAGCATGTACTGGTGCGCCAAGGCAGCGGCCACGTGCAGGCCAATCATGACCCAGAGGGCATTGGCCAGGGCTTCGTGCAGGTCTTCGCCGCTGTCTTCCAGCCATTCGATCTCGGGGCCGTAACCCACCAGAGTCCAGCCGAAGAAACTCACCGTTTCGCCCTCACCGATGGAAGTGGCCAGGCCGGTCAGTGGCATCAGGATCATCAGGGCGTACAGTGCCAGGTGTCCCAGCCGTGCCATGGTGGCCCAGTGTGCCGGTGGTTGTACCCGCGAGCGATTGAGCCCGCGCCACAGGCCCCGAAGCAGCACCAGGGCAAACAGCGCCAGCCCCAGGCTCTGGTGCCAGACCATGAGCGAGTGCTCGGACAGGCTGTCTTCCAGTGCTTCGAACCAGACCTCGCTGGCCAGCATGATCAGCAGCAGGAGCGCCATGCCCCAGTGCAGGGCCCGGGCCACGGCGCCGTAGCGGTTTTCGGTATCCATCAGTGTCATGAGTCATCTCCTTGAGCACGGGGCGGACCAGGGTTGGCGCCCGCCCGTGGGTGAAGCTATTAATCCCGGCGATTGCCGCGAACCGGAGCGCCGTAGCGATTGAACTCCTGTTCTCGCATCAGGTTGTTGTCGGCATCCCGCAGTCGCACCCGATAAGTGCCGTCCTCGGTTTCGTCCACGGAGACCTGGACGCCCGGGCCAAACCGGCGCAGTGCCTGGCCATAGGCCATGATGCGCATTTCTTCGGTGCTGTACTGCTTCAGGTCGGACTGCATCCGCCGATCGTCGTCGCGATATTCGTAGCGATCGTCGTCCCAGTAATCGTCGTCGGCGGACACCAGCAGGGGTGCGGTGCTCAGCAGGGCGGCTGCCGACAGGGCTGCGATGGTGGTGGTTTTTTTCATGATGTAACTCCTTATTGATTGAACCCATGGAACCGCGATGGGGTGACATCGCTGGTTGAGGGTTATTCCAACAGGCAAACGTCGCAGAAATGTCTCGGAGTCATGGCGAATTTGTCGCAAATTGTCTCAAGGGAGAGCTTCGCGACATTTTTTGACAACCTTCTGCCCAAGAGGCCGGCCGACTTCCCTATAATCGGGGCACCGGTACCCAGAGGGAGCTATCCGTGAACGCCTCTTCCACGATTCTGGTGGTCGATGATCACCGCGACATTCGCGACCTGGTGGGTCGTTATCTCCAGGAGCACGGCTTGCGCGTGTTGCTGGCGGATGGCGGCGACGCCATGAAACGCCAGTTGAAGGATCACGCCGTTGATCTGGTGGTACTGGACGTCATGATGCCGGGGGACGACGGCCTGACCCTGTGCCGTTACCTGCGGGAACACACCGAACTGCCGGTGATCCTGCTGACCGCCATGAGCGAGGAAACCGACCGCATCGTGGGTCTGGAAATGGGCGCCGACGATTACCTGACCAAGCCCTTCAATCCCCGGGAACTGCTGGCGCGGATCAAGGCGGTGTTGCGCCGTGCCTCGGCCCTGCCGCCCCAGCGCAGTCCGATGGCCGGCCAGTGCCTGCACTTCGAGGGCTGGCAGCTGAATGTCGACCGTCACCAATTGATCGACCCCGACGGTGTCGAAGTGTCGCTCAGCACCGCCGAATACAAGTTGTTGCTGGCGTTTCTGGAACACGCCGGCCGGGTGCTGTCCCGGGACCAGCTGATGGATCTGACCCTGGGCCGGGACGCCGATGCCTTTGACCGCAGCATTGATAACCACGTCAGCCGGCTGCGCCGGAAGATCGATCCGGACCCGCGCCACCCCCGCCTGATCAAGACCATCTGGGGCGGTGGTTACCAGTGGATTGCCGATGTTGAAGAGGCTTCTGTATGAGGCTCTGGCCCCGACGCGCGGCCGGGCAGTTGGCGTTGCTGTTGGTCCTGGTGCTGCTGGTGGCGCAGGTGATCACCATTGCCATCCTTGCCGGCGAGCGCCAGGGTGCCCTGCGCAGTGCCAGCCTGGAGCACGTGCTGCAGCGGGTGGCCGACGCCCATGCGTTGCTCGATACCACCGACCCGGAGCGCCAGGAGCGGGTACTGCGAGCGCTTTCCAGCCCGACCCTGCAACTTTCCATCGACACAACGCCCTACCTGCCCCGCGATGATAGTTCGGCCATGCTCGGGCGGCTGGCCCGGGAGTTTGAAACGCCCCCGACCGGCATGCGCGCCACCATGGAGATGGATGAAGAAGAATGCTTGCCTGACCGTTATCGTCACCGTGAGGAAGACCATGACCGGGACGATGACGATCATGATGAGGACCACGACGAAGACCATGATGAAAAAGACGAAGATCACGAGGACGAGTACCACGAAGAGGGCGATGACCGGCACGAATGCCCGCCCATTCTGACCGCCTCGCTGCCCCTGGCGTCCGGGCAATGGCTTAACGCCCAGGCCCAGCCACCGGCGCCTTCCTGGCTCTGGCTCAAGGCGACCCTCACCAGCGTGGGTATTACCGCGGTGCTGCTGGTGTTAACCCTCGTGCTGGCGATTCGCCGCATTCTGCATCCGGTGAACGAGCTTAGCCGCGCCGCCCGAGCGTTCGGGCGGGGTGAAAAAATCGAGACGCCGGAGCGGGGCCCCGAGGATATCCGGGAAGTGACCCGTGCCTTCAACGAGATGCAGCATCAAGTCAGCCGGGCTCAGGAGGATCAGGCCCGCTTGTTGGCGGCCCTGGCCCACGACCTGAGAACACCGATCACCTCCATGCGCCTGCGGGTGGAGATGTTGCCAGCCGGGGAAGATCGAAACCGGTTGTTGGATTCGTTGCGGGAAATGCAGCAATTGGCGGAATCCACGCTGGATTTCATTCGGGGCAGTACCACCGAGTCGCACCGGAAATACGATCTGGCCTCGTTGCTGGACAGCCTGTGTGGTGATCTGCAGGAGGTGGGGCTGGCCGTGAACCTGGCCGAGAGTTCGCGCTGCGTGCTTCAGGGTCAGCCAGAGGCGGCCAGACGCGCGCTGCGTAATCTTATTGAGAATGCCGTTAATTATGGCCAGCAGGCGAATGTGGCGCTGGCCTGTAACCAGCGCGACGCCATCGTGACCATCACCGACCAGGGGCCGGGGATACCGGCGTCCGAACACGAACGGGTGTTCCAGCCATTTTACCGGCTGGAGCAGTCCCGCAGTCGCGATACTGGTGGTGCCGGGCTCGGCCTGGCCATTGCCCGCACCCTGGTTCGCGCAATGGGAGGCGACATTGAGCTTGGTACCGGTCCGGATGGCAGAGGGCTACAGGTGACCGTCAGACTACCCAGGGAGGCGCTGTAAGCCCCGGTTTCCCGTTATGCCCTGGCGGATGGCAGCCAGATATGCACGCAAAGGCCCGACCCGCCATCGGCCCGGTCGGCCAGCGATAACTGGCCGCCGTGCAGCTCGGCAATACGGCGGGCAATGGCCAGGCCCAGGCCGGCACCTCCCCCAACACGTTGGTCGAGCCGGACAAAACGGCTCAGTGCCCGTTCCCGCTCCGTTTCGGGAATGCCCGGGCCCTGGTCGCAAACGATAATTGAATACCCCTCATCCTCTGCTGACAGCGTGGTGGTGATGGTGGTGTTTTCCGGGCTGTACTGGATGGCGTTGGCCAACAGTGAACGCATCAGAGTATTGGTCAGGGCGCTGTGGCAAGGCACCACCGCCTGTCCTTTGGTATTGTCTTCCAGAATCGGTTCGATGTTTTTCTTCAGCGCCAGCGGCACGACATCCGCGATGCTTTGTTCGATCAGTGCCGACAGATTGTGTTGATCCGGCGCGAAATCCGTTCCGGCATCCACCCGGCTCAACAACAGCATCTGCTCAACCAGGTGCACCATTCGGTCTACGGCCTGGGTCAGGTTGCGGAATTGCTCGGGATTATCCGTGCAGGCCTTTTCCAGGTTTAGCCGCAACACGGCCAGGGGCGTGCGCAACTCATGGGCGGCATCGGCGGAGAAGCGCCGCTCCCGTTCCAGCGCCAGGTTCAGGCGTTTGAGCAGGCCGTTCACCGCCTGAACCAGCCCCGCCACTTCTTTTGGGGCCTGGCGGGCATCCAGTGGATGAATGTGCTCCGGGGCCATGTCACGTACCGGGGCTTCGAGGCGGCGTAGGGGCCTGAAACTCAGTTGGGTGGCGGCAATCACGGCCAGCGCCAGTAACGGCAGGGCGATTAATAGCGGCAGAACGTTGCCAAGTGCCAGTTCCTGGCTGAGTTCCTGGCGTATGTCCTCCCGCTGGGCGGTGCGAATCCAGAAGCCGGTCTGCGGATCCCGCAGGGTAAAGGTGCGCCAGCGATAACCGGTGGATTCGGCCCAGGTATAACCGGGCGCCAGCCCCTTGCTGTCGTCGGCTTTCAGCGTGTCGAGCAGCGGCTCGCCTTCCGAACTCCAGACTTCGAACGCCAGTTTCTTTTCATACTTGTGGCCGGCCCCATCGGGCAGGATTTCGTTCTGGTCGGCCTCCATTTCGTTCGCCGGTAGGCCAACGTCGGGAAGCTGCAGGGTGTCACGGAGCGTGGAGGAGAGCTGGTCCACCGATTGCGTCTCCACCAGGTGCCGGACCACCCCCTGGACAATCCGGGTGCTCTGGGCCAATTGAGCGTCGAACAGTTCCTCCAGTTCGTGGTTACTCTCGACGTAACTCCAGCCAGCGGCGGCAGTGGCAATCAACAGGACGGCGGAGGTAACCAGAACGATCAGTGTGCGGGTTAGTGACATGACGCTGCCTCGGCGGCCTGGCTGTCCAGCAGGTAACCCACGCCACGCACGGTACGGATAGTGCTCTTGCCAACCCGGCGGCGCAGGTGGTGAATGTGCACTTCCAGGGCATTGCTTTCCGCGCCCGCTTCCCAGCCGTACAGTTGTTCCTCCAGCCGGCGGCGTGTCGCCACCTGATCCGGGTGGCGCATAAGGTACTGCAGGATCTGGAATTCACTGCGTGGCAGAGTGGTGGACTGGTTGTCCAGGACCAGCTGGCCATTGTCGATGTTCAGCGTCAGGCGCCCCACCTGTAAGCCGGACAGGGATGGGCCGTTGGCGCCGCGCCGGATAACCGCGCGGATGCGCGCCTTCAGCTCGGCCATGGCGAAGGGTTTGGTGAGGTAATCGTCCGCGCCCGCATCCAGGCCCTGGAGCTTTTCATCCAGATCCGAGCGGGCGGTGAGAATGATGATCGGTGTCTGGCTGCCCTTTTGCCGGGCCTGGCGGACCACTTCCAGACCATCCAGCCGGGGCAGCGTCAGATCCAGGATGACCAGGTCAAACGGCTCTTCGATGATGGCGTTGACCGCCTGTTGGCCGTCATCCAGCCAGTCGACGGTGTTCTGATCCTCGCGCAGCATGTCGAGCATGGTCTGGGCGAGGGGGTGATCGTCTTCTACCAGAAGTATTCGCATGTTATGGACTTTGCCTCAGGACACAGGATTCAGTCTGGAAGTTTAGAGAACTTCTTTCACATTGCCGCCTTTCCAGGCGGTCATTGAACGGGTGTGTTGATTTTCATCCGGTACGAGACGAAACACCCTGTAACGCATGCTGCTGTCGATGATCTCGGCACGGGATTCCAATTGTTTTTGGGCTGAATGATCCCCTTTTTTCAGCGCAATCAGCTTTCTCGAGTCTGGCGGGACGGTGGCCAGTTCAAGGCCAAGCGCGTCGCGGTCCAAGGTGTGAACCTGCCCATGACTGTAGAATCGTGCCGAAAAGGGCGCCTCATCGAGATAGAACAGATCCGCCGGGGAATATCCGGGCATGGCGTCGATTCGTTGTACCAGTTCCCGTTCGGTTTTCAATTGGCCGGGGTTCACGGCGAACCAGGCGCCGGCGGCTGTGCCCAATACCGGGATGACCAGCGATGATGCCAAGGCAAACTTCGTTAGCGATGATTTGCCGGTGCGATGCAGCAAACCGGCGGTCAGTATAGCCAGAAATGGCAATCCCGGCAGAACATAGGTCCAGAGAATATTGCCGGAGAACGTGAAGAAAACGGTCGGAGTGAGGGCCGCAGCCAACAGTAGTGTTTTCAAACCAGGGCGATGCGCCTGCCAGACCGTTTGGCCAGTAAGCCCGCGCCACCGGGCCTGCACCCAGCCAACCGCTGCAATCAGGCCCCACGGGAAACTGGCCGCCAGGAGATAGAGCCAGATGGTGCCCCGGGCACGATCATGCGCGCTGCCGTATAGGTCCCCTTCCCAGCCGCTGACCAGGAAGCGTTTGAAGTGCTCGCCAATGATGAAGTAGTCGAAAAAACCGGGTGTCTTCAGTTCGGCGAGTATGTACCAGGGCAAGGCAATCAGGAGCATCAACGCCGTACCACGGACCCAGGGCAGACTTTGCCAAAGGGTGTGCCACTGGCGGTTCAGGGCAACCCAGACAAAAACCGGCAAACCAGTCAGCACCAGCACCAGCGGGCCTTTGGCCAGCAGTCCCAGGGCCAGACCAATAAAGAAGAGCCAACCCCAGAGCGGCGCCCCGCCCTGTAACCGGATCACCAGGCTGGCAATAACCAGTGTGGTTGCCAGGGCCAGGAACGAGTCGGTCATCACGGTGCCGGCACTGACAAAACCCAGGGCCATGGTGCTGTAAATAATGGCGGCCCACAGGCCAGTGATCCGGGCGCTGTCGGACCCGGGCGAGGCATGCAGCCAGCGGGTGGTGGCGTAGACCAGGTATACGATTCCCACGTTGGCCAGCCACGAGGGCAAGCGGCCGGCGAACTCATTCACTCCAAACAGCTGGAAGGATAACGCCTGGGTCCAGAATGACAGTGGCGGTTTTCCCCAGAAAGGGGTGCCGTAGTCAAACCAGGGCGTAATCCAGTCCCCGGTCTCCGCCATGATGCGGGCAATTTCCGCATAGCGCGGCTCGGTAGTGTCAGCAAAGGGCAGTAAGGCCGTCAGTCCCAGGCGAACGACCAGAACGAAAGCCAGTAGGCCCAGTAAGGTATTAATGGTTCTGGTCATTGCCGGCCACGCGCAGGGTTGGTTGAAAGTCAGGGATTCTCTCGTCACTGTCTTCGGCCAGGATGAACACCGGGCGTTGCTTGGTTTCCATGTAGATGCGGCCCACGTATTCACCGAGCAAGCCAACGCACAACAGTTGCACGCCGGAAAGGAAGGTGACGATGGCGATCATGGAGGCATAACCGGGGGTGGAAACCCCCACGACCAGTGTCTTGAGCACTTCCCAGAGCCCGAAAAAGCCGCCAGCGCCCGCAGCCAGTAAGCCAAGCACCAGGGCAATACGCAGTGGCCGGGTTGAGAAGGAGGTAATGCCTTCCATGGCCAGGTGCAGCAACTTCAGGTAGTTCCACTTGGTTTGCCCCGCCATCCGGGGGTCACGATCAAACTCCAGGGTGACCGTGGGCATGCCCACCCAGGCGAACATGCCCTTGAGGTAGCGGTTCCGTTCCGGCAACTGGTTCAGGGCATCGACCGTGCGCCGGCTCATCAGGCGGAAGTCACCGATATCGACCGGTATCGGTGCATCACTGATGCGGTTGATCAGCCGATAGAACAGGGAGGCGGTCAGTTTCTTGAACCAGCTTTCGCCCGCGCGGGAGCGTCGTTTCATGAGCACGACATCGGCGCCTTTGCGCCACTCGGCCAGCATCTGGGGAATCAGTTCGGGCGGGTCCTGAAGATCGGCGTCGATCAGGATCACGGCATCGCCTTTGGCGTGGCTTAAACCAGCCGTGACCGCCGCTTCCTTGCCGAAATTCCTCGATAACTGAAGCACCCGGATTTCGGGGCACCATCGACGTGCCTGCAACAGCAGCGCAACTGAGTTGTCCTGACTGCCATCGTCTACAAAGAGCAGTTCAGTGGCCATTTTCTCTTTCCGGCAAACGAGGGTGAGGCGTTTTAACAGCGTCGGAATAACGTCCGCCTCATTGTGCACCGGTACAATGATACTGAGCGTCGGATCAGTGAATGTCATTGGCTTGTTCCTTCTGGAAGACAAACTTCTCGGCAAGAAAATAATTGGCAATGGTCGCTACCGCCGTTGCCGTGATCTGGGAAGCGAGGGGCGCATCTGTGGTCGCGTACACCGCTGAAAATGCCGCCAGGTTCAGGGCCCATCCCGCGCTGGATGTGGCCAGGTAACGTGGAAATGCCAGACGGTGGGGCAACTCCGATCGGAAGGTGTAGCGATGCTGGGCCAGATAATTCGTGCCCAGGCCAATCGTCGCCCCGGCGGCCGTCGCGATCCTGGCGTCAACGCCGGCATCGATGAGCAGGAACATCACCAGCCAGTGAATCAGGGTGGCAAAGCCGCCCCCGGTGAGAAATCGACACAATCGTGTCAATCGGGATCGATAAATGGGAGGGAGGTTCATGGCAGATTGCGTCCTGATGGCCGGTGTCCGGGAATGGAACGGCACTTTAGGGCGGCTTTCTTAACCAAGCCTTAAATTCCGGATGACAAAAACCTTAAGGGTGGGTTAATAATTTTTTAGTCAGGGCTTAAGACTGGGTTAAGCCTGGCTCTCTAATCTGGCAGTCATGTGCAAAGGGCCTTGCCCCGACGATTGCTGGAGAGCAGCCATGACCAACCCGATGACGATCTCAGTGAATTGCCCACCAGACTCCCCGGATGTGGTTCCCGTATTCCGTTGCGCCGGCCGCTGGCTGAGTGAAATCCAGGCTGGCACCGACACCGCCGCGAAAACTACCGCCTTTATTCGTCGACGCTTCCTGCAGGCCTATGGTGCCGAGCCTGTTCTGCGTGTGCCTGGCCTGCTGGCGTTGACCACAGCCCAGGGCTCACTACTGGCCGCCGTTGGGGTTCGTAGCGCCGGTCAGGAACGCCTGTTTCTGGAGGATTATCTGTCCACGCCGGTGGAAGCTGTGATGCCGGCTCCCGGTCAGGATCGCAACGACATTGCTGAAATCGCGCATCTGGCGGGAGTTGAAGCGGGCGTGAGCCGATACCTGTTTGCATCCCTGTCGCTGTGGCTGCACAACGCGGGCTTTCGCTGGGTGGTTTGTACCGGCACCGATCAACTCAGAAACAGCTTCCACCGACTGGGTATTCCCACCCAAGTGATTGCCAGCGCCGACCCTGCCCACCTTGCTGACGGTGGCGCCGGCTGGGGACGTTACTATGAGCACCAGCCTGTGGTCATGGCCATTCGCGTGGCGGATGGTATTGGCGCACTGGAAAATGGCGGCTTGCTGCGACTGGTGCAGCCGGTGGCGCAGACAGGAGTCGATCAGGCCAACGGAGGTGCGGTTTATGGCCACCTTGCCTGAATACTTCCAACAACTACACGCGCAAGTGGAGCAGCACCCGGAACGGCTGGCTTTACGGGGCGCCGATGGCGAGCTCACCTACCGCCAAATGTGGCTGGCCGCCGGCGAGCTTGCGCAGCAATTGAAAGACCGTGGTCATAGTCGGGTGGGCCTGTGCGGTGACAATTCCATGGCCTGGGTGCTGGCGGACCTGGCGTGCCTGCTGGCGGATGTGGTGTGCGTGCCGGTGCCCGTGTTCTTTTCCCAGGGTCAGAAGAATCATTTAACCCAACGCGCGGCACTGGACGCCCTGCTGTTCAGCGACGCCTCGGCACCGAAAGCCGCCCGGTCGCTGGGCCACGGAGTGTCGCTGCAATCCCTGCCGGTGTTTCCGGCTCCGGCCCGGATGCCGGAGCAGACGGCCAAGATTACGTTCACCTCTGGCAGCACCGGTACCCCCAAGGGCGTGTGCCTGTCCGCAAGCCAGATGACCGCCACCACTCTGGCGCTGCAAGAGCGTTTGAAGCACGTCGAGCTTGAGTACCACCTTTGCATCCTGCCGTTGGCCACCCTGCTGGAAAACATCGCAGGTGTTTACCTGCCCCTGTTGATGGGCGCCGCGGTGACCGTCGCCCCCCTGCAGAGCCTGGGCATGACCGGTAGCAGCGGGTTGTCATTGGACCGGCTGGTGGCCGGTGTCCGGCAGCATCGACCGCATTCCATGATCCTGGTGCCGGAGCTGGCCATGGCCCTGGTTAATGCCGCCGAACAGGGCGAACTGAAGCGCCACGATTTCCGGTTCGTGGCCGTGGGTGGTGGCCGGGTGTCTGCGTCATTGCTGGCACGGGCCGAAGCGGTGGGCCTGCCGATTTACGAAGGCTATGGCCTGTCGGAGTGCGCCTCAGTGGTGGCCCTGAATGTGCCGGATGCGGCTCGTGTCGGTGCCGTTGGCCGCCCCCTGGACCATGTCGAGGTTCGGGTGGATGGGGATCGCCGCATTCTGGTGCGGGGGAATACCCACCTGGGTTACCTGGGGGATGAGCTGGCCACTGAACAGGATGAGTGCTGGCTGGACACCGGGGATCTGGGGGCACTCGATTCGGACGGGTTTCTCTCGGTTAATGGTCGGGCCAAGAACCTGCTGATTACCAGCTTTGGCCGCAACATCAGCCCGGAGTGGCTGGAGAGCGAACTGATCCAGGCGGTGGGCGCTCGGCAGGCCGTGGTGCTGGGCGATGGCGAGGCACAGCCGTTTGCCTTGCTGGTAATGGCCGGCGGCTGCCCGGTCGAGACTGTGCAGACCGCCCTGCATCGCCTGAATGAACGTCTGCCGGATTACGCCCGATTGAGCTCGGTGTACCTTCGCCACCAACCCCTGACCGCCGGCCAGGGGTACATCACCGCCAACGGTCGACCAGTGCGCCACCGATTGCAGGCGGATCTGCCGGTGCTGATGGCCGACGCCCTATACCTTTCCCTGAAGAATCCCGGAGCCGCGCCGTCGATGGCTCCGTCCCCTACCCAACGCCAGGAGTATTCATCATGAGCTTTTTTGACCAGTTGCAAGCCGAAACCGCCGATGCTCGTGCCCACGTGACCAACGCGCCCGTTATCGCTGCGATTCGTGAAGGCCGTTTCAACCTGAATGGTTACACATGGTTCCTCACCCAGGCCTACCACCACGTCAAACACACGGTGCCGCTGATGATGGCCTGCGGCGCGCAATTGCCGGCGCGCCTGGAGTTCGTGCGCAAGGCGCTGGTGGAGTACATCGATGAAGAATACGGCCACGACGAGTGGATTCTCGATGATCTGGTTGCCTGCGGCGAGGATCGTGAAGCCATGCGTAAGAGCCGCCCGGACGCCAGTATTGAGCTGATGGTGGCCTACCTGTACGACGCCATCCAGCGGGGCAACCCGGCCACGTTCTTTGGCATGGTGCAGGTGCTGGAAGGCACGTCCATCGAGCTG
Organism: Alteromonadaceae bacterium; assembly: GCA_013393545.1. Next base: position 42,747 of record JABXHG010000118.1, read on the forward strand.
GCCACGCCCCTGGGCAAGGCCATCCAGACCCAACTGGGTCTTCCGGACGAGGCCTTCAGCTACCTGTATTCCCACGGTGAGCTGGACCAGGAACACTTCGAATTCTTCCGCAACCTGATGAATGACATTACCGACCCGGCCGATCAGCAGGCCATTATCGAGAGTGCCCGGATGGTGTACCGGCTGTACGGCGACATGCTGCACAACATTCCGCTGCAAGCCGGTACCGGGGAGTCCGAACATGCAGCTGCGTGACCGTACCTTCCTGCTGTTGGGGGCCTCGGGCGGCATTGGTCGGGCTCTGGTTGGGCCCCTGCAGGCGGCCGGGGCCCGGGTGATTACCGCCTCCCGACGGCCGGAGGACCACTCGCCCCGGGCCGGGGTGGTGACGGCCCACCTGGATTTGGCCGCCGACGATCTGGACCAGCAGCTCGAACGTCTGAGCGAGAATCATCCGGACATCGACGGGGTTATCCACTGCGCCGGCCAGAACCGCTTTGCGGCCATCGACGAGCTGACCGTGGCCCAGATCGATGCGCAACTGGACGTTAACCTGCGCTCGGTGATGTTGCTGGCCCGGCATTTTGTGCCCCGGTTACGGCAAGCGGGCACTGGCGCCCTGGTCTTTGTGGGCTCCACTTTTGGCAGCATCGGTTTTCCCGGCTACACCGGGTACTGCGCGACCAAGTTCGGATTGCGGGGGTTCAGCGAGGCCCTCCGCCGGGAACTGGCCGATACCCCGGTCCAGGTGGTTTACGTGGCACCCCGGGCCACCCGCACCGCCATGAATTCCACTGCCGTGGAGGAGCTGAATCGTGCCCTGGGCAACAAAATGGATACGGCGGACCAGGTGGCCAGCCACATTCTGACGGCGATGCGGAAAGATGAGCGTCGTCGTTTCCTGGGCTGGCCGGAAAAAGCCTTTGTGGTGATCAATGGTCTGTTCCCCAAGGTGGTGGACAGGGCCATGTTGAAGCAGCTGCCGGTGATTCACCGGTTTCTGAAAGGAGGTGTGTGATGATGCGAACACTGATTCTGTCTTTACTGGTGGTGCTGACAATGCCGGTGTGGGCGGCGGATATGCAAACCGAACTGGCCAGCATTCAGTCGCGCTGGGATGAAATCCAGTATCGGATGCCCGAGGATAAACAGGAGGCCGCTTTTGAAAAGCTTGCCAGTAAAGCCGGGCAGTTGGTAAATCGGTATCCGGACAGAGCCGAGCCCCTGATCTGGCAGGGCATTGTGTTGAGCACCTATGCCGGCGCCAAGGGTGGGCTGGGTGCCCTGGGGGTAGTGAAAGATGCGAAGGCGGCACTGGAGAAGGCGATTGAGATTGACCCGAATGCTCTTGATGGCTCCGCTTACACCTCCCTGGGCAGCCTGTATTATCAGGTTCCGGGCTGGCCTCTGGGCTTTGGCGATGACGACCGGGCAAAAGCCTACCTGCAGAAGGCGCTGACACTGAATCCGGACGGCCTGGACCCGAATTATTTCTTCGGGGATTTCCTGCTTGAGCAGGGGCAGCCCGAAAGAGCCCGGGTGTATCTGCGCAAGGCATTGGCGGCGCCGGCTCGTGCAGGCCGATCGATTGCCGACGCAGGCCGAAAGCAGGAGGCCGGGTCATTGTTGAACACATTGTAAACGGCACGAAGGTTAGCGGGTTCTTCGCTTGCTAATGCAGGATGATCGGGTAGGGTTATCGGGACTATAAGAAAACAGCATTTCACCTTTATATCTAACACGTATATGCTTAGATCATAAATCAGGCATTTGACGACATCGAGGTGAAACACCATGAGCAAGCCGATCGTCCAGCATTTCTTCGACGAACCCACCAACACTTTCAGTTACGTAGTGAAGGACCCGGATAGCCAGTCCTGTGCCATCATCGATTCGGTACTGGATTTTGATTACGCCGCCGGTCGCACGGATGTGCGTTCCGCCGATGACATTATTCAGTATGTGAAGGACAACAACCTGAACGTTGAGTGGATTCTGGAAACCCACGTACACGCCGACCATCTGTCTGCCGCGCCCTATTTGCATGAAAAGCTCGGCGGCAAAACCGGCATCGGCGCCAATATCAC
>JABXHG010000119.1 GCA_013393545.1 Alteromonadaceae bacterium
GTGGCCGGCGACAAAGGCCTTATGTCCAATATAGACGTTTTGTCCGTCCAGCTTGCCGGACAGGCCTCCGCCCAGATGATTGGTGACGTCAGTCACGGTGACCGAAGGCCGCTGGTGAAAGACTTTGCCCAGCTGGTGGCGCTGATGGCGATTGCCATCATTATTATCCCTGCGGTTCTCTACTCTGCCGGCGGCCCCAGCGTTATGGTGGAAGGCCTGAGCAAGATGACCGACGAGCAGGCCAACCTGTTCTCGGTGGAAGCCATCATGAACCAGGGCGCACCTTTCTTTGTGGCGGTCCTGGCCTATGCCATCGGCAACCAGACCATTTCCCAGCGTTTGTTTGCGGTGCGCGAAAAGAACATCAAGTCTACCTTCGTGACCGCCACCATCGGTTACGGTGCCATTGTGATCGGCCTGGGCATGATTGGCCTGATGGCGCTGTCGGTTGGTGTAGAGCCCATCGACGGCAAGATGAACAACCTGATTCCGCAGATGGTGTCTACCTACCTGTCGCCGTTCTTCGTGGCCCTGTTCTTTATCCTGGTGATCGGCTCGTTGTCGTCCACCGCGGATTCTGACCTGTCCGCGCTGTCTACCATCATGATGGCGGATGTCTACGGCAAGAACATCGCCAAGGACAACCCAAACCCGAAAGTGATGATGCTGGTTGGCCGAATCACCATGATTGTGGCTACCGTGGCGGGGCTGATCTTTGCCAGCTTCTCGCTGGATATCCTGGTGATGCTGGTGTTCGTCGGCGCACTCTGGGGTGCCATCGTGTTCCCGGTGATCGTCAGTTGCTACTGGGACAGGGTCACCAATTCCGCCTTCACCTGGTCGGTGGTGGTGGCCATGGCGCTGTTCTGTATTGCCCGCTTTGAGCTGCTGGAAATGACCGGTATGACCGTACTGGCCTTCGAGATCCTGGCGTCTGTGGGCGGAGCCGTGGTGATCGGCATGATGGTGTTCGGTTTCTTTGGCCGCGCGGCAGGACTGGTTGCCGGTGCCATAACACTGGTGGCCATGCTGATGTTCGCCACCGGGTTCCTGAGGGACTACATGGTGTTGGTAGCCTCACTGACTGCCTACGGTGCCAGTGCCGTGGTGTGTACCGCCATGACCCTGCTCAGCAAGGAAGAACGCTTTGACTTCGACCTGATCAAGAAACGGGTTGGTGACTATGACGACGCCGACAGTGAAGGCACTGCCGGCCTGATTCCGGAGGGTGCGAAATGACAAACGAACTGGTTTACGGTGCTTATATCCTGGTGTGGCCGGCCATCACCCTGGTGGTGCTGGGCGTGATCTGCGGCGCGGTAGCCCGGGATGTCCGCCAGGCCCGCAACAACGATGATGACCTGATCTGACCCCGGTCTGACAATGGTCAATGCGCCGGCAGGCCCGGGGCAGTAGGTTAGCTCCTTCACCACGTGGAGGAGTGTAATGGAACTTGTCTGCCCTGCCGGTAGCCTGCCGGCCCTGAAAACCGCTGTGGACAATGGTGCCGATGCGGTTTACTTCGGTTTCCGCGACAGCACCAACGCCCGCCAGTTTGCCGGCCTGAATTTCAACGAGAAACGCGCCGGGGAGGGCATCGAATACGCCCACTCCAAAGGCAGCCGGGTGTTCTGCGCCATCAACACCTATCCGCAGCCAGACGGCTGGGAACACTGGAAAGGCGCGGTAGACCGGGCTGCATCCATTGGTGTGGATGCCATCATCCTGGCCGATATGGGCCTGCTGGATTACGCCGCCAACAAATACCCGCACATCCCCCGCCACCTGTCGGTACAGGGTTCGGCCACCAGCCACGAGGCCCTCTCGTTCTACAAAGACAACTTCGATATCCGCCGGGCCGTATTACCCCGCGTATTGTCGCTGGACCAGGTACGGGGTGTCGCTAAACACAGCCCTGTTGAACTGGAAGTGTTTGCCTTTGGCAGCCTGTGCATCATGGCGGAAGGCCGTTGTTATCTGTCGTCCTATCTCACCGATGAATCCCCGAACACCCGTGGTGCCTGCTCTCCGGCCAAGGCCGTGCGCTGGCAGGAAACCCCGCAGGGGCTGGAGTCGCGCCTGAACGATGTGCTGATCGACCGCTACGGCCCCGGTGAAAACGCAGGTTATCCCACGCTGTGCAAAGGCCGCTTTGAAGTGGAAGGCAGTGTGTACCACGCCATTGAAGAACCGGTCAGCCTGAACACCATGGATATCCTGCCGGAGCTGCAGGAACTGGGCATCAGCGCGGTGAAAATCGAAGGCCGGCAACGCAGCCCTGCCTACATTGCCGACGTGGCCCGCACCTGGCGCCAGGCGCTGGACGGGCTGGCGGCGCACCCGGGCATGTTCACGGTAGAGGATGCCTGGCGTAACACCCTATCTGGCCTTTCCGAAGGTGGCCTGACCACCATCGGCGCCTACCATCGCAAGTGGAAATAAGGTTGTATCCATCATGATGAAGCTATCCCTGGGCCCGATCCTCTGGTTCTGGTCTAAGCAAAGCGTGTTTGATTTCTATGCCAAGGCCGCGGAATGGCCGGTCGATACCATCTATCTTGGCGAGGTGGTGTGCTCCCGCCGCCGGGAACTGAAACCTGATGACTGGCTGGACCTGGCCCGGGACCTCAAAGCCTGCGGCAAGAACGTGGTGCTCTCCACACTCACACTGATCGAGTCTGAAGCGGATCTGCGGCGTCTGCGCCGGTTCTGTGAACAGGATGAATTCCTGGTGGAAGCGAACGACCAGAGCGCCCTGCAGGTGGCGATCCGCAACAAGATTCCGTTTATCACCGGCCCGTCCATGAACATCTACAACACGGCCACCCTGAAGATCCTGGCCAGGCAGGGCCTCAAGGGATGGAACCTGCCGGTGGAACTGGGCAAGGCGACCCTGGAACAGCTGATCCGGGAGCTGAAGGCCGAAGGCCTGGATCTGCCCGCCGAGGTATTCTCCTGGGGGTTCCTGCCCCTGGCCTGGTCGTCCCGCTGTTTTACCGCCCGCCATTACAACCTGCCCAAGGACAACTGCCAGTTCCGTTGCCTGGAACACCCGGATGGCATGGAACTGCGTTCCCGGGAAAGCCAGGAGCTGTTCCGGATTAACGGCATTTCCACGCTGTCCGGCTCCCGCTATGACCTGATGAGGGAATTGCCGGACATGCAGAAGATGGGTGTAAACACGGTACGACTGAGCCCGGAGCATCAGGGTATGGATGAGGTGGTCAAACGTTTTGACCAGGTCCGCCGGGGAGAAATGCCCGATACCGACCCGTTACAACTGGTGGAAGCGCCGCCCTGCAACGGGTATTGGTATGGCAAGCCGGGGATGGATCTGGTGGGGGCCTGAGTTATGGCAAAAGGCCGGAACGCTCGCCCCGGCCTTTTGCGTCAGGAACCGTTATTCCGGGCCCAGCCCAAATCCTCAAGAATGGCATAGAGTGCTGGTAAGGCCACGAGGATCAGCACGGTAGAAACCAGTAACCCGAATACCACCGAGATCACCAGTGGAATTACCGCCATAGCCTGGGTGCTGGTTTCGGTTAATAGAGGCAGCATGCCTGCAACGGTGGTGCTGGTGGTAATCAGGATGGCCCGGAAGCGGGCCCGGCTGGCCGCGCCAGCGGCTTCCTGTGCGCTCATGCCCTGTTCCCGGTAGCTCTTGATGAACTGCACCAGAAGAATGGCGTTGTTCACCACAATGCCGGCCAGTGAGGCGGCACCGATCAGTGAGGGCATGGACAGGTTGTAGCCCATCAGCAGATGGCCCCAGACGGCCCCCATAAACGCCACCGGAATGGCCAGCATCACGATGATTGGCTCCAGGTAGCTGCGGAACTGAAACGACAGGATCAGGAAGATTCCCAGCAGGCCGATCAGCAATCCCCGGGCGATGGACTGGCCGGTTTCCCGGGAGCGGGCGGTCTGGCCCTCTACCTGCAGGGTAATTTCGGGCCATTGCTCCTGAAGCTTTGGGAATACCTGGCTCTGCAGATCAGCTACGATGGCATCGGCGTTGGTTGTTCGGCCGTTAACATCGGCAGACACGGTAACCGTGCGCAGGCCGTCAATCCGGGTCACCTGCGCCCACTGGCGTTCCTCGGTTATATCGGCCACCTCCCGCAGGGGCACCATCTGGCCCTTGCCGGTGGTGATCACGGTGTCTTCCAGGAACTGGCGGGTGTTGCGTTCGGCGCTGGTCTGGCGCACCAGGATTTCGATGTGCTGATCACCAATCTGCACCGTGTCCACGATATCCCCGAGCAGCCCGGTTCGGATCTGGCTGGCCACGTCGGATGCCGTCAAACCGAGCGACAGGGCGCGGTCGTTCAGCGACAGTGTGCGCTGGGGCTTGCCGGGGCGAAGATCATCCAGCACGTTGAAGGTGCCGTTATAACGGGCAACTTCGTCGCTCAGATACCGGGCCGCGGCCTTCAGCTCATCCAGGTCAGTACCCCGCAGGCGAACTTCAATGGGGATGCCCGCGGGACCGAAACCGGGTTCCTGGATATTGAGGGCGATCAGGCCGGGGATGTCTCCGATCTCTTCATGCCAGCGGTCGGTGAGAGTAGCCAGATCCACGGTGCGCAGCTCCGCTGTCAGCAAATCGGTCATTACGGTGGCCACGTGGGCGCCTTTCTCACCGGCACCGGCGTGCTGGTTGAAGCGGGTCTGGATGTTTTGCACCAGCGCTTGCTGGTCGGGCTGGTCTGGCGTGTATTCCTCGTTGAGCCTGAGCATGGCCGAGGTGATGCGTTCGGTAATGGCGCGGGTCTGGTGCAGGGGGGTGCCCTGGGGCATCAGTACCCGGGCTTCCAGTACATCGCCGTCGATTTCCGGCATGGCTTCCATACGCACATGGCCGCCGGCCATCAGCCCCACCGAACCCAGCAGTGTCAGCAGCATGGCGGCCAGTACGCCGTAGCGGAACCGGATGGCGCGGTCGGCCAGTTGCCCCACTTTCTCCCGGACGTTTTCAAAACCGTTGTCGAAGGCGGAACGAAAGCGGGAAGGGACCTTCTCGCGCCTTTTGCCCAGGCCGCTTTTCAGGTGGTGGGGCAGTATCCAGAAAGCTTCGATCAGCGAGGAGGCCAGCGCGGCAATCAGCACCACTGGCAGTACCTCCAGCACCGCTCCCAGCTCTCCGGCCAGAAACGCCAGCGGGATGAACACGGACACCGTGGTCAGGAAGGAGGACAGCACCCCGGGCAGAATCTCCTGGGTTCCTTTGGCAGCCGCCTCCAGCGGGCTGTTGCCGTCGGAGTGCCACTGGGCAATGTTGTCGGTGATGACCACCGAATCGTCCATCACAATACCGATGGCCATGAGCAGGGCCACCAGGGTAATCATGTTCAGGGACAGTCCGGTGAGGGCCATGACCACAAAGGCCCCGGCAAAGGCAGCGGGCAGGCCAAACAGGGCCCAGAAGGCGAGGCGGGGGCGGAAGAACAGGGCCATCACCAGGCCTACCAGCAACAGGCCAGTGATGCCGTTGCCCACCAGCATTTGCAGGCGGTCTTCGACGATGGAGGTCATGTTCTGGGTGATTTCCAGCTCGACATTGCCACCACGGCGGGCTTTTTCCTCGTCGATAAAGGCTTCCAGGGAATCCATCACCCGCAGGGCATCATCGTGGCGGTTTTTGTGGATCTCCAGAACGATGGCGCGCTGGCCGTTGAAGTCCACCCGTTCCTCTTCCCGTTCGTGGGCCTCGGTGATGGTGGCAATGTCGCCCAGCGTCAGCACAGCGCCGGCTGCTCCGCCGATCACTGGCAGCTTGGCCAGGGCCTGCAGGGAACGGCGTTCATCCACAAACCGCAGCTGGATGTCCTGGCTGTCGGTCTCGATAGTGCCCAGGGGCATGTCCAGGTTCTGGCTATTGATGGCCCGGGCAATATCCCGCACGCCCAGGCCGTACTGGCGCAGCAGGTCCCGGGACACTTCGATGTGCCACTGGCGCTGGGACAGGCCCACGGGAATCACATCGGCCACCCCTTCCATGGCGAACAGGCGGTCTTCCAGCTGGCTGGTGTAGGCCTCCAGGTGAGAGAAACTCATGGGCCCGTACACCGCGATGGCCGCGACCAGGCTGGTGCGGTAAAGCTCCCGGATGACCGGGTCTTCGGCCTCTTCGGGCAGGCCGGTCAGGGCTTCGATTTCCGTGCGGATATCATCCAGGAACCGGCCCATATCGCCCCGGGGTTCCATGCTGGCAATGGTCTGGGCCTGGTTGTCCCGGGCGGTACAGGAAACCTCCTTCATGTAATCCACCCGCTGCAGCGCTTCGCCCAGCCGCTGGCAAATGGCTTCCTCCACATCCGCAGCGGTGGCACCCCGGTATTCCATGGTGATGCTGACTTCCGGCGGCAGGTAATCGGGGAAGGTTTCCCGGGTCAGGTTGGGCGCGGCGAACAGACCCACGGCCAGAATCAGGATCAGCAGCAGGTTACCGGCGGTCGGGTGCCCCGCGAACCAGCGGATCATGGCTGATCTCCCGGAGCCAGCAGGGTTCCGTCGATGGCCGGAACCAGGTCATCCAGAACCAGCCGGTCTCCCGGTGCCAGTCCGTCATCGATAATGACATCTTCACCTTGTTGCCAGGCGACAGACACTGGCTGGCGCTGCAGGCGGTTGTCCTCATCGGCAAGGTAGACCACACCCTGATGCACCGCGCTGGCCGGGATGACGATGACGGGCTCGGGAGTCTGCGCGGTAATGCTGGCCTGCACGAACATATTGCGGACCAGGGGCGGGCGTGCTGGCGGATTGGCGTTGCGGTAGGGTTCGTCTACAGAAATAACGGCCTGGACTGTGCGGGTGGCCGGGTCCAGGCTGCTGGTGACCCGGGTGAGTTTGCCGGGCCAGTGGGCATCCGGCACGTTGGTGGGGGTTACCCGGATATCCAGGTCGTCCAGGGGTAATTGGTCATGAAAGTCGGCGAAGCGGTTGTTGGAGCCGGTTTCCGGCAGGCTGCCCCCGGATAACTGCGACAGCACCCGGCGCAGTTCCGCCACTTCCAGCTGCACGGTGGCTTCGGCGCGGGTGATATCGTCGGCAATAAACAGTGTCTGCCCGGGGCTGACATGCTGGCCGGTGTCGATGTCGGCCTGGTGGACACGCAGATCCCAGGGCGCTTCAAAACGGGTGTCGTCCAGGTCTTCCCGGGCACTGGCCAGGGCAGACTCGGTTCTGGCCATACGGGCTTGCAGGGTCTCCCGCCTGGCAGGAATCAGGTTCTGCTGGTTGCGCAGGATCTGGACTGCCTGCTCCTGTTGCAGGGTGGCCCGTTGTTGTTCGTCGTAGCGGGTTTGCGACAGGGCACCCCGCGCCACCAGGGTTTCAGCCCGGTCCAGCTCCCGCCGTGCCAGTGTTAACCGGCGTTCTTCCAGCTTGAGTAACTCGCCGGTATTGCGTTCTTCCTGGTCCAGCTGTCGCAGCTCCGCGTCAATGCCAGCCAGGTCGGCCCTGGCGGAGGCTTCGGCCAGTTCATAGCGGGTCGGGTCGATCTCAAGCAGCCGTGTGCCCCCTGGGATCAGATTGCCACTTTCCAACTCTGGGTGTTTCCAGATAACCCGGCCACCCACATTGGCCACCGCATTCCAGCTTCGGGCCGGCAGCACCTGACCATAGCCGCGGGCTTCGGTACGGAACTTACGGGGAGTGATTTCCATAATCCGCACCGGCGTCGCAGTTGCTTGAGCCTCGACCCTTTCCGGGGGTTGTTTCAGCTTTACCATGATGACCACAAAGGCAATGCCGGCAATCAGGGCCAGCGCCAGCGTCAGTTTATTTTTCCGGGTCATTGCTCATCTCCTGAAAACTGGCGCTGTAAAGTTTGAAAATTCGGGGGGCAGTCTGCTCAAGCGTCGCAATCTCTCCGCTGACCATTGCCTGAACCACCAGCCCCTGAATGGCGCCGAGGTACAACACCGCCGCCGCTTCGGTATCGATACCGGCGGCTATGCGCCCCTGTTCGATGCCTAGCTTCAGTAAACCGACCACCTTTTTGCGGTAGCGGGCAAGGGCCTGGCGGACGATGGTTTTGGCTGGGCCGTTGCCGGGTTTTTGCAGCTCACCCAGCATCAGGCGGGGAATGCCCGGGTGTCGGGCGATAAAGCCCACATGGGCGCGAAACATGGCTTCCAGGGCCTGATCAGCGTGTTCGTGCCGGTCTGCCTCCCGGAACACCTGGCTGGTCAGTTGCTCCGAAACCCAGCCTGCCACGGATTCCCACAACCGGTTCTTGTTCGGGAAATGTTTGAACAGCGCCCCCTGCGAAAGCCCCACTTCATCGGCAATCCGGGCGGTGGTCAGGGTAGCCGGGTCCTGCTCGGCACACAGCTGAACAACCGCCTCGATGGTGGCGGACTGGCGCAGCTCGGTGCTTTTGTAGGCGCGTTTATCGGGCGCTTTTGTGGTTGCCATCGGAGCTTCTCAAAAAGAAAGTAATTAATTACTTTACTATGGTTTGTTGATGCCCATAAAGCAAGAACAAGAGCGGTAAACAGTGGATCAATGTGCAGCGGGGATGGTCTGGAAGATACCTTGCTCAATTTGCTCAGGAAATAAGACCTGCTGGTTTGATGGATGCACCGGGAGTTTTTTGATATGCGTTGACAGGTGTACTTACTGGTGCTGCAGCCAGCCTTGCTTCCGGGCTTTCTGATAAAGACTTCGCCCACACCAGTTCTGCTGCTGCCAGAAAAACCGGAAGCGCCAGGCGAGCCCTGGAATCCAGAAGCGTTCGGGCATTTCCAGTGAAGGCTCTCCGGGTGTCAACTCCAGGTCCGCGGTAATTACCCCGGGGCCTTCGTGGCGGTGGCGGCGAGCCAGCCGGTTGCCTGTGTTGTCGATAATCTGCGCCTCGCCCATCAGTTCTCCCTGGTACCGGGGAGAGGGCAGGCCGAAAGGTGCCATCGGGATGGTGCCTCCCAGTGATCCGCAATGTGCCGCGTGTAGGTTGGCAACACCAAGCATACGCGCAAACTGACCCGGTGCCTCCGCCATGTAGTCGGCATTCATGCTGGCCATGGTGTCGATAAAGCCTTTCAGAACTGACCAGTTGAATGGCGGCGACCACCAGTGGCTGCCGGTCATGGCAAAATCAATCTTGCCGTGCAAGCGTTCAAGGGTGCGGGTGCGAATGGTTTCCCAGCAAACGGCCGTGCCGACCCGGCCAAAGCAGGTCTGGTGTATGCCGTCATCGCGTCCGCCAGTGTAATAAGCATTCTCGATCATGGTGGGCTGGTCTTTGTCGTGCCGGATCACCTGGCCATCCGGTTGTACCAGGGTATAGCAGTTATACACATCACCCTGCGGGCGGTGCTCCAGGTAGGAGCCGCCAATCAGGAGTTGATGATCCCTCGCGTACTCTTTCAGCAGGTCCAGTGCCGGGTTTTCCGGGGGCAGACTGGCGGCCCACAGCCTGGGATTCTCCACGACGGGCGTGGTGAAGAATTCTGGCACGGCAATCACTTTTGCCTTCTGGTGTATGGCTTCATCCAGTAACTCTCTCACGTGGTGGAGGTTATACTGGATATCACCAACCCGGCCTTGCATCTGCAGGGCTGCCACGCGAGTCAGTTCTGGGGTTTCCTTTGTTGCACCCGACACTCTGTCTCCAGTTGTATGGCTGATGGTGGAGGTTCTGGTCTATCGCCTTCTGGTCGCAAGGTTGGGGGCAGCCTATCACGCTTGTTCACAGTTCACCGTGGCATTGTAGGTCAATGCGAGGCCTGCTCCGGGATGGTCAGAGTCATGCCGGATTATATCGATAGAATCGATTAAATAAACGCAAAATACCCTTTTTTTAGATATCTCTGAAAACTATAGAATATCCATATATTCAAAAGTTCGGAGATGGAGATGTTTAGGGGATTGGCATTGTGTGCGTTTCTGACACTGGCTGGCTATGGCATTGCCGCCTTGCCGCCAGTGCAGCAAACCGGCCTGGGGCCTCTGGTGTTTACCCTGTTGCTGGGGCTGCTGTTCGGTAATCTGGCCGCGGGTAAGCGGTTAAAGGGCGTGGCGCCGGGTCTGGGCTTTTCTGCCCGCTGGTTGCTGCGAGGCGGTATTGTCCTGTTCGGTTTCTCCCTCACGGTGCAGCAACTGATGGCCCTTGGGCCAAAAGTGGTGCTGCTGGATAGCTTGGTGGTAGTGACCATTACCACGGCAGGTTATTGGCTGGGTACCCGCTGGCTGAAACTGGACCGGGATACCGCCATTCTGACCAGCGCCGGCAGTGCTATTTGCGGGGCGGCGGCGGTACTGGCCACCGAAGGCACCATCCGGGCTCGGCCGGCGGCAACCTCTATGGCGGTGGCGACCGTAGTGTTGTTCGGAACGCTGGCCATGTTCGTGTACCCGGTTCTGTATCCGCTGATGGGCTGGGATGAAGGCCTGTACGGGGTCTATATCGGCTCTACCGTGCATGAAGTGGCACAGGTGATCGCTGCCGGTGGCGCGGTGGGCCAGGATGCCCTCACCAATGCGGTGATTGTGAAGCTGGTTCGGGTGATGCTCCTGGTGCCCTTCCTATTGGTCATCGGGCAAATCTGGAATCGCCACCGTGCCGCTCATGCGGAAGCTGCCGAAGATGCAGGAGAGGGCGCGCAGAAGCTGGTGATCCCCTGGTTTGCCTTTGGCTTCATGGCGGTTGTCGGGCTCAATAGTGTGCTTCATTTACCTGGCCAGATTCAGGGTGGGCTGGTGCTTGCAGGGCAGGTAGCCATGACTATGGCCATGGCAGCACTGGGTTTCCAGACCCGGATTGAAGCCCTTCGGAGCCTGGGGGTGAAGCCCTTTGTGCTGGCGTTGTGTCTGTTCATTACCTTGCTGGTGGGTGGTGCGGTGGTAACCCCGCTGATTCTGGGTTAGCGGTTGCCGGTCGGCGCTTTTGAAAAGCTGTGTTTCAAGGCGTAGTGTCAGAGAAGTGAACTTGCTATCAGGAGCTGCTTATGGACATTCGCCTGAAACGCGCCTACGACACCGCTGCCCGCTCCGACGGCCCGCGAGTATTGGTTGATCGTATCTGGCCCCGGGGAGTCTCTAAAGAAGATGCCGACATTGCCCATTGGCTGAAAGGACTGGCCCCGTCTACCCAACTGCGCAAATGGTTTGGCCACGAGCCGGGCAAGTGGCCGGAGTTCCGCGAGCGCTATCTGAAGGAACTCAAAGCCGACGAGGCCGAGGAAGACCTGAGTACACTCCGGCAGTTGCTTGATGACCACCAGCGGATAACGCTGGTATTTGCCGCGAAGGATACCGAACACAACAATGCCGTGGCCCTTCGGAGCTATATCCTGAACGGGCAGCTCTGAAGGCATTTCCTGTCCCGGGCATTGACCGTTTCCCTGTAACAAATCCTTACTGCTTTGCCCATAAACATGTATACAATATGAATGAAATTGAAAGGCTGGAGCATTGGTATGGGTTTTTGGTCATCCATCAAGCGCGCGAAGGTGCTGGAAGCGGAGCTGTCGGAACTGAACAAGGCATTTGCCGAAGTCACTGAGCGAAACGGCGAGCTGGAGGCGGAGTTGGAGCAGGAGCGCCGGGCCCTGACGAAAACACGGGCAGAGCTTCAGCTCGGGCATCGATTGATGGGCGGTCTCGGTCAGTTCGGTTCCTCATTGACCGAACTCAAGGGGTCTTTCAGCGATTTGTCGCACTTGCTTGGCTCCCGTCGCAGCGAGGCCCTGAAGACCCGTGATGAATCCGGTCAGGTGCGGGATGGCATGGCAACGCTGGTTCAGCGTCTGGATGGTGCCCGTGAGAGGGCTGTGAGTTCAGCCGGACAGATGGAAGCACTGGAGGCAGAAACCGGGAGTATCACGTCACTGGTGGATGTCATTGATGGTGTGTCTGACCAGACCTCATTGCTTGCCCTGAACGCCAGTATTGAAGCGGCGAGGGCCGGCGAGCATGGTCGGGGGTTCAGCGTGGTGGCAACGGAGGTTCGTAACCTTGCGTTCAGGGCCGGCGAGGCCACCCGTGAGATCGATGAAGCCATCAACCGGATCCGCAGCCAGACCTCTGAGGTCTCCGGTGCCAGCAAGTCGAGCAGCGAAGAGATGCAAGCGCTTGCTGAAGAAGCCGGAGTCGCCCGGGACCGTTTGATGTCGCTGATTGGTCTTGCCGACAATTCGTCCACGGCCCTGGGTAACGCCGCCCTTCTGGCGGAAATTGAACTGGCGAATCTGGAAGAGCTCGAGATCAAGCTTACCGTGTATCAGATCCTGGCTGGTCTGTCAGACCGCAGTGCAGACAGCCTGCCAGCGGAGACCGAGTGCCGGCTTGGCCAGTGGTATTATCAGGGTGACGGAAATGAACACTACGCCGGGCGAATGGACTTCAAGGCGATAGAGGAGCCGCATCGGCTGGTGCACATGTACGCCGTCGAAGCCGTGCAGGCACACCAGGACAACCGGCCCGAAGACGCCCTGAGAGCGTTGGAAGCCATGGAAGCCAATAATCTGGATGTGATGAGCCGATTGAGAAAGCTGGTTTCTGCGGAATCGTCGTAAGGGGAGCACCCATCATTTCCGGCGCTGTTGGCTGTGGCGAAAGAGCAAGACCAGTTGCGTCGCACACAGTCCGTAAGCCGCCGACCAGCACGTGGCTGAGAGCCAGAGTGTTTCAGGATGCGCGAAAGGTGTGGTGCCAGCCTGCAGGCGCGCCAGTGCCGCCACCAGGATCAGGCCGGCAATGCCGAGCACGTGCCAGGTGGGAGGGAAGCTTCGCCTGGCACGCTGCCAGGCCAGGCGCAGCATGACGCTGATGGACAGCGTGCCGAGAGCACCGATGGTGATGACATGCAGCGCTGGAAGCGGGTTCCTGTCCTGCCACAGGTGCATGCCGGTCAGGCCTGCTCCCGCGGCAAGCCAGAGGTATCCGGTTGCCAGTACCAGCAAATCCGGCCGGTGGGCGCAGTGCCACAGTTTCCAGCGCAGAGTGCGGGCCACTATCAGAGCGGACGCCAGCAGCAGAAGGGGAGTCGTCACCCGGTCGGGCATTGGTACCATGGTTAAAATCATGGCCAATGGCAGAATGACCAGCAGCGCACCCTCAATGCGTGGTTGCACCCGCGCTTCCAGATTGATGCCTTGTTTTTCCAGGGTGCCCGCCACTGCCGGGGCAATGATTCTGCCTCCCATAAACGTCATCAGCAGTAACAGGCCAATAATGGCAACCACCATAATCTGGCGTGTATCCGGCGCGGTAAAGGCGGAGCTGGCCCGGGCGTAAGCCGTCAACCCGAACACCACGGATAACAGGCAAAGAACCAGGATCAGCGGGCCGGCGATTTTGTTGCGCCACTTTTTGGCGGCCTGAAACCTGGGAACGACGTATCGCGCAAGCAAAAGGGCGAAGGCCGGGCTCAATAGCTGAGAGGCCAGGTTATCCGGGGCCAGCAGCCAGCTCAGGCGGGCAAGCAGCCAGAGCAGGAACAGGGGCGCAAGAATACGCCAGGGCTGGGGACCCAGGGTATACCCCGCGATAAGGGCGAGGGCAAAGCCGAAAATCAGCTCATGGCCATGGCCGGCGCTCAGAAGCCCGGGAGGCCAGCCGGAACCTGACAGTACCGCATGAATGGAAAGCGGCACAGCCAGAGCGGCCCACACCGACGCGGCAGGGAAAAACAGCCAGAATGCGTGAAACGGTTTGGTCTTGCCGGACGCCATTGTGTGTATAATCAAATAAGATGATGATATAAGGATATTTCAAAAGGAGATGTGGTATGACCGTCAACGAAGGCCTTCGCCTGATGGCCGGCGTGTTTACGCTGATTTCCATCCTGCTGGCCCACTATGTGAGCCCCTACTGGCTTTTGTTCACCGGCTTTATTGCCCTGAATCTGATCCAGTCTGCCTTCACCAAATGGTGTCCGGCGATGGTGATCCTGAAAAAGATGGGGTTCAAAGAGGAGCGGCCGGTTAGCTGAGCCCCTGTTAGCCGGCGTGGAACAGTAGTTGTTTCAGGCTGATATCCCACTCCAGGCTGTCCAGCAGGTTTTTCAGGGCCAGGCCCAGTTCGGTGTCGCCTTCAATGACCAGGCGGCGCTGGAAAAACAGCTGGTCCGGGTCCTGTTTGCGTTCGGCCAGGGTCTTGAAAGCCGCCAGTGAGCCCCGGATAGTGGCTTCGCCGGGGCCTGTCAGCACGCGCAGCCTGTTGTTCTGAAAACCCAGGGTCAGGCCGGGGTGACCACCGGTGACTTCCAGGCGAATGCGGCGGTCTTCGAAGTCATCAAAATCGCCGTCGGCAATGGCTTCCTGAAAGAGCCGGTTCAGGGACGGCTCTACGGCCCGGCGTTTGATGGCCAGTGGCAGGCGCCGGTCGATGCCGCCCAGCAATGGCAGGGGCGAGGGCAGGTACTCGCCGAGCAGGGCAATGGACTGATCAAGCAGGCCGCCGGATGAAGGGGTGGACAACTCGGGCATACGGGGCAGTGTGCGGGGCAAAGACAGCGGCATGGCAATCTCCGGACATGAGGTGTTGGGTCCAGAGTATCGAAAGTTGGCGGCCACCGGGTTGATATAACTCAGTTGCCGCCATGCTGCCCTCAGGCCCGGTGAAAGCCTTCCTCCACCGCCCAGACAGCCACTTCTACCCGGGAGCGCAGGTTCAGTTTCTTCAGCAGGTGTTTGACGTGCACTTTCACGGTGCCATCGCTGATGTCGAGTTTGCGGCCGATCATCTTGTTCGACAGACCCTCGGCAATCAGTCGAAGAATGTCCTTCTCCCGCGGGGTCAGGCTGTCGAAATCCGGGCGTGAGGCCTGCCGGGGTTTGTTGGAGCGAAGGGCTTCGGCCAGCAGGGTTGTCAGGCGGTCACTGATCACCATTTTGCCTGTGGCGGCCTGGTGCAGTTGGGCGATCATGTCTTCCGGCTCCATGTCCTTGAGCAGGTAGCCGTCGGCACCGGCGCGTAGGACAGCAACTACGTCTTCTTCCTGGTCCGAGACGGTGAACATGACGATGCGCGAGCTGATGTTGCGTTCGCGCAGGGCCCGAAGTGCCTGGATGCCATCCATTTCAGGCATGTTCAGGTCCATTAGGATCAGGTCGGGTTCCAGCTCCTCGGCCATCCGGATGCCATCGGCGGCATTGCTGGCTTCGCCGGCAATCATCATGTCATCTTCCATGTTCACCAGTTGTTTGATGCCCTGGCGCAACATCGGGTGGTCATCAATCAACAGGATAGTAGCGGGTGTTTCTGCCATGTGGTCTCTCTTCGGTGTTGCTGGCGCTAAGCGGTGGTTGTGTCGGTGGAAATCAGGTTCCGGCTCTTGGGAACGAAGGATAGCGTGACTGCCACGCCGCCTTCATCCCGGTTTTGTACTTGTACCTGACCGCCGAGGGTTCGGGCCCGGTCCTGCATGATCACCATGCCATAGTGGTTCACCGGTTGCCCGGTGCCTGGCAGCCCTTTGCCATCGTCCTGTATCCGTACTTTCACGGCGGGGGTTTCAAACAGAACGGCCACGCTGATTTCATTGGCTTCGGCGTGTTTGACCGCATTGGCCAGGGCCTCGCGGATGATCTGCAGGGTGTGAATTTCTTCGTTGGGCGACAGGGTCTGTGGCGGCAGGTTATAGTCCAGCGCCACCGGTTGACCGAGTCTTTCGGAAAATTCGTCAATGGTTTTGCGCAGGGCGGTGAGCAGGTCCGGCGTGTCCAGCTTCAGCCGGAACGTGGCCAGCAGCTCCCGCAGTTGGCGGTAGGCGCTGTTCAGGCCGGTACTGAGCTCATCGAGAATATCGTCGTGCATGGCTTTCTGGTCGCCTTCAATGTTCAGGCGGCGCATGCGGGCCACCTGCATTTTCAGGTAGGAAAGCGACTGTGCCAGGGAGTCGTGCAGTTCACGGGCAATCACCGTGCGTTCTTCGGCCAGGGTTTGTTGCTGCTCTTCGGTGATCTGCTTTTCCAGGTAAATGGCGGTGGCCAACTGGTCGCTCAGGGTTTCCAGCAGGCGGCGGGCGGTGGCCGGTAAACCCTGTTCTGCGGGATACCAGACTTCCAGGGTACCGAGAATATGGCCCGGCGTGCGTATGGGTAATAGTAGTCGGCGCCCATCATTGTCAGGCAGGGGCAGTTCGTCCAGCTGCTCGGGAGTGACCAGACAGGCCGTGCAGTGATGATCCCGGCAGTAAAAGGGTCGCTCATCGGTTGCCGTGGTAACCGCTTCAACCGGTTGCTCCGACTCCTTGTCGTGCAGGTACAGGCGAATGGGGCCAATGCCCAGCAGGCGTTCAAGTTCCTGCAGCATGGGGATGGACCCACCACACAAATCATGGTTGGCAAACAGATTGCGGCTGGCGGAGTGCATCACCTGCAGCGCGGCGTGGCTCACTTCCAGTTCTTCGGTTTTTTCCCGAGCCTGGCTTTCCAGTTGTTGATAGGTTTGCGCCAGCTGGTCGGTCATCTGGTCAAAGGCGTTTCCCAATTGCGCCAGTTCGTCGCGCCCCTTGAGTTTTGCCTTGTGTGAGAAGTCCTTTTCGCCCACGGCGCCGGCGATGTGTACCAGCTTGCGCAGGGGTTTGATCACCCGGTTACGGAGATCGACAAACAGGGCGCTAACGATCAGTACCGAGAACACCATGCTGCTGATCTGGATCAGGTGCAGCAGGTCAATGCGTGCCTCTGTGCGGTGTTCGAGCATGGTGACGAGTGAGTTCACTTCACCGATGTAGTGCTCGGCTGCAGCCATCATTTCACGGGTCACCGGGGTGCCGGCCTGGTGGAATTCGATGGCTGGTTTCAGCAAGGATTGCCAGGTTTGCCGGACTTGCTGGTATTGACGGGCCAGAGGGTGGTCTTCGGTGCGAGGGATGGAGCCGGTGATCGCGTTGGACTCGAGTTTCCGGCCGTAATCCTGTATCAGCTTCCGGGCCTCATCATTGCCACGAGTTTCCGTGGCGGCCGAGTGCGCTACCAGCTCGAAGGCACCGAGGCGCAGGGCCCCCGCCTTGTTGATGGCCGTGGCGTTGCCCTCGATACTGGTGGAAACCGCAAGCGTGCTGGCCATGCCGACCAGCGCCGTCAACAGGATGGCGCCAATAACAACGGCAACGCGATTTACCAGTGGGTGTTTTGAGGTCATAGCGCCTCTTTTGCGAACACGTGAACGGTGGATTTCCGGGCGCGCGGATTATGTCCGAAAACCTTCTGGCTTAATACCTCTTTCAGGATAGTCAATTACCCCCATGGTTGGTAACCCGTTATAGCTTTTGACCGGGATTGTTGTGACATCTGACAATGTTCGCTGGTTTTTATGCTGGGGGCCGCCGTGCAAAGTCTGACAGACGATGATGACAAACTGGCGTTGCTGGCGGTTGTTTTGCCGCTGGCGGTGACCGGCTTTGTGATCGCGGCAGGCTGTTGGACACTGTTTGCGGTGGCTGGCGTGCACATGCGCGAGGGGCTGGAACTGAACAGCATCCAGTTTGGGCTGTTGTTGTCGGTGCCCATGTTGTCCAGCGCGCTCATGGCCATGCCGGCCGGGCTGGCTGCACACCGTTACGGCGCCCGCCGCGTAATGCTCTGGTGCCTGGTCGGGCTGGCTCTGTGTATGGCGCTGCTGCTGGCCACCAGCAGTTATTATGGTTACCTGGTGGTGGCAACCGGGCTGGGGTTTGCCGGCGGATTTTACAGTGCCGGCCTGCAATTTGTGATCGCTCACTGTGATCGCCGTCATCTCGGGCTGGTTCTGGGGATTTTCGGAGCCGGGGTTACCGGTGCCGGCATCAGTTATTTTCTGGTGCCGGTGTTCCATGAGGCGTTCTCGTGGCAGGGCGTACCGGTTGCCTATCTGATTGTTCTTTTGCTGCTGATTGCCTTGCTATTGCTACTGACTTCGCCGGAACCGAGGTCTGCGCAGCCGGTGCACGAAACTTCCCGGCTTCGTTTCTATTGTTTGTTGAAACGGGGACACACCCTGCAAATGGCTCTGCATTTCGGTCTTGTCGCCGGCAGTTTTTTCGCGCTCGCGGTGTGGCTGCCGGATTTTTTGTCTTCCCAGTTCCAGTTGCAGCTGGAAACCGGCGCCGGGATGGCTCAGTGGTTCATCCTGCCGGGTGCGATCGCCCAGGTGGCGGGTGGCTGGTTGTCTGATCGAATTGGCAGTGGGCGGGTAACCAGGTGGGCGCTGGCGCTTTGTCTGGTGGCCTTGTTTGTTCTCTCGTACCCGCCCATGACCATGCTGATTCGGGGTATTGATTCGGTCATCGTGGTGAATTTCGCCTTGCCCCTGGTTCTCGCGGTGGCTCTGGTGGTGCTGCTGGGAGTGGCCATGGGGTGTGTGATGGGCAGCACGCAGCGCAGCGTGATTCTGGAAAATCGTACCGATGCTGCATTGTTTGCGGGCTTTTTGCTGGTGTTGGCCTGTTCGGTGGCGTTCGTGTTGTCGCTGTTGTTTGGCGCGATCAATCAATGGCTGGGGGTGCGCACGGCGGTTTTCATGGTGTTATTCGGTCTGTTCGGTGGCAGTTTGCTGTTGTTCGTCTGGCGCACCAGCAAAGAAGGCGGCCATTCGTGTGCCGGAGTGCCGTGATCGCGGTTCAATAAGGTGGCAATCTACCTCCACAGGGGGAGCGATTTTTGCTCAATTGCCTTCTACTATTCAATAACAAATATTATTAATGCATGAAATTAGAGGCCAAAACATGGTAATGACTCAAGCTGCAAACAGTCACTACGCCAAACCGCTTTTGGTGGCCGTTAATGAAGCGATGGGCGATTACGATGATCTGGAGGCGCTGTGTAAACACACCATGTTCCGGGCCATGGCGCCGGATGATGTGGCCGAACTGGTCGGGCAATCGCGCCGGCTGACACTGGGACACCACCAGCTGCTTTACCGGCAGGACATGCCCGCGCACCATTTCTTTTTTGTGATTTTAGGGCAGTTACGGCTGTACCGGCTTGATTCCTCGGGTATTGATCGCACTCTGGACAGCATCGCACCCGGTGACTGTTTTGCCGAGGTGATGATCTATGCCGAGCCGGCCCGTTACGTTTGCTACGCCGAGGCGTTGAAATCCAGTGAGGTATTGATGATCCCGATCAAGGCTTACCGGGACTTGCTGGATCGCAACCCCGAATACGCCCGGGCGGCGTTGAGCCATTATGCCGGCCGTGCGGTCAGCCGTTTCCATGATCTGGAAATCATGACCGTGCAGAACGCCCGGGAAAGGCTGGTTCGGTATCTGATTGACTTGTTGCCCGAGGGGTGTGAGCACGAGATGGAAGTTGAGCTGCCATTACCCAAACGCCTGGTCGCTTCGCGCCTGGCGATGCAACCGGAAACGTTTTCCCGAATTCTGGCGGATCTGAAAGCCAGCGGACTAATTCGGGTGGATCGTTGTCGCCTGGTTATCCCGGAGCCGGGAAAATTGCTGGAAATCTGTCAGTAAATTGTGTGATTTTGTGTAACAAATAACGGTAGAGTGGTAAGTTATATGAGCAGTCACGAGGTACAGGTCGTGGGTTTGTTCAATCGCAAAACCGGTTACCGGTTTCTGGCGTATGTATTTGCAATGCTGGCGCTGGCCGGTGTGGTTTTACCGATTTTGCCGACAACGCCTTTTGTGATCGTGGCCGCGTTTTTTGCCAGTAAGGGGTCGCCGGCTTTTGCCCGATGGCTTGAGCAGCACCCGACATTCGGCCCGGCCATTGAGCAATGGCGGCACCGACAAGCGATTTCTGCCAGGGCCAAGGGGTTGGCCTGCGTCATGATGAGTTCAAGCTGGAGCATCCTGTGGATGCTGGGAAGTCCGGCTCTGGTGTTGGTCATTTCGGGGTTGTCCATGCTGGCGGCTGCCACCTGGTTGCTAACGCGCCCGACCTGTTGACGTATTCCGTTTTTGGAGCAACACATGCACATCACCCGGTACACAGATTACTCCCTTCGGGTTCTGATCTACCTGGCCGCCGAGCCTGAGCGGCTGGCCACCATCCAGGAAATTGCCGACAGCTACGACATTTCCAAGAACCACCTGATGAAAGTGGTGCACCAGCTCAACAAGAAAGGTTACATCGAAACGATTCGGGGCAAGAAAGGCGGGATGCGCCTGCACATGGCCCCGGAAAATATCAATATTGGTATTCTTGTCCGCGAAACTGAGCAGGATATGAATATCGTCGAATGTTTCTCGTCTAAAAATGCTTGTAAGATCACCCCTGTTTGCGGTCTGAAAGGCATGTTCAACGAAGCACTCCGGGCCTTTTTGGAAGTGCTGGACAAGTACACCCTGGCGGATGTAATCCGCGACCCTCATCGTCCCCAGTTGTTGCGCCTGCTGCAGATCGCCTGAACAACAGAGAACGCCACAATAAACAGGGACTCCAATGCAAACCAAATTTCTTCTCGATGAAAGCCAGATGCCGAAGTACTGGTACAACCTTCAGGCGGATCTGCCGAAGCCCTTGCCACCCGTACTTCACCCCGGAACCCACCAGCCAGTCACGCCCGAGGACATGGAGCCGCTGTTTCCCGAGGCGCTGATCGAGCAGGAAATGACCACCGAGCGGGAAATCGAGATTCCCGAACCGGTGCGCGATGTGTACCGTTTGTGGCGCCCGGCCCCGTTGTACCGAGCCTACGGCCTGGAAAAAGCCCTGGGCACTTGCGCAAAGATTTTCTACAAGTACGAAGGCGTGAGCCCGGCTGGCAGTCACAAACCCAATTCGGCTATTCCCCAGGCGTTTTACAACCGCGAAGCGGGTATTCGCACCCTGACCACGGAAACCGGTGCTGGCCAGTGGGGCACGTCGTTGTCGTTCGCCGGCTCCCTGTTCGACATGGATGTGACCGTGTTCCAGGTGAAGGTGTCTTACGAGCAGAAGCCCTATCGTCGGGCGGTGATGGAAACCTACGGCGCCAACTGTGTGGCTTCCCCCTCCAACCTGACTGAATTTGGCCGCAAGGTGCTGGCCGAAACCCCGGACCACACCGGCAGCCTGGGCATTGCCATTTCCGAGGCGGTGGAGCTGGCGGTGAAAGACCCGAACACCAAATACGCCCTGGGTTCGGTGCTGAACCATGTACTGTTGCACCAGTCGGTGATCGGCCTCGAATCCATGCAGCAGATGGAAATGGCGGATTGCTGGCCGGACGTGATCGTCGGTTGCACCGGCGGTGGTTCCAACTTCGCCGGTATCGCCTTCCCGTTCATTGGTCACGCTCTGCGCGGTGGTGAAAAATCCCGAATTGTGGCGGTGGAGCCTTCTGCCTGCCCGACCCTGACCCGGGGCAAGTACGCCTACGATTATGGCGATACTGCCCAGATGACCCCCATGACCAAGATGCACACCCTGGGTTCCGGCTTCACACCACCGGGCTTCCACGCCGGCGGTCTGCGTTACCACGGCATGGCGCCGCTGGTGTCCCACGCCAAGGAATTGGGCCTGTTTGATGCGGTGTCCTACACTCAGCGTGAATGTTTCGAGGCCGGCGTGCTGTTTGCTCGCCACGAGGGCATTGTGCCTGCACCGGAAGCCAACCACGCGGTCAAGGGCGCTATTGAAGAAGCCCTGCGCTGCAAGCGCGAAGGCAAGGAAGAGGTGATCCTGTTCAACCTCTGTGGTCACGGTCATTTCGACATGGCGGCCTACACGTCCTACTTCGCCGGCGACCTGGGCGATCATGAGTACGATGATCAGGAACTGGCCATGGCGTTGTCCGGTCTGCCGTCCGTTAAAACAGAATAATCAGGGCAACTCTTCCCGCCCTTCGTGGAACACAGTCCCGCCACCATCGGCATTGAGTTGTCGGATGGTGCGCGGGGCGCCTTCTTCATCCAGCCACACCTCGCCAATGCCAGCGTGATTCCACAAACGTTCCCCGGCTTCCCGGCCCTCGGGAAGGCGTGGTGCAATGCGCATGCGCCGGCGCTTGGTGAACCAATTCAACGGTGACCAGGGTGCGAACAGCCAGCGGTTCAGCCGGTCCAGCCATTCCAGAAGACTGTTGGGAAACTCGTTCTTGATACCGCTGCTGGTGATCTGCCATATGTGAGGGCTGTTGCGCTTGTGACGCAGGGTGACGTCGTAGGCGAAGGAGTAGTGCACATCGCCGGAAAGAATCACGAAATGTTTGGGTGTGCGCGAGTGGCCGAAAATATTCAGCAGCACGCTGGCGGCTCCGCGGTGCGCCATCCAGTTTTCCGCATCCACCAGCAGGGGTTTGCCGAACCAGGTGAAGATTTGCTGGATCATCTCAATCAGCTTGACCCCGAACATGGGGGCGGGGGAGACCACAACCACCGCTTCCTGATCCATGACTTCCTGCTGGAAATCGGTCAAAGCCTCCCAGTCCATCAACCCGGATGGATGGCTGCGCCTGAGCTCACTGCGCCAGCGATGGGTGCGGGTATCCAACACCACCAGTTTGGGGTGGGTGTTCAGACTGTAATGCCATTGGCGGAAGTGGAACAGGTCGTCAATCAACTGGTCCTGACCCTGCTTGTCCAGTTCATGGTGGTCTTTTTCCGGTTCGAACAGAGCCTGGCATTGGGCCAGCAGGTCGGTGAAGTTTTCCGGTCGGTTGCCCCACCCCTGGCACAGCAGGTAGCCAAGCAGGGCATTGCCAATAATCCGCCGGGAGAATGGGTGCTCATAGGCGGTGGTTTCCCAGAGCGCTGAGAGGTTCCAGTCATCGGTTACGTCGTGGTCGTCGAAGATCATGTAAACCGGCACGTTCGCCATGGCCCGCGCGGCCCCGGGCAGGTTTTCCCGAAAGGCGTCCAGCGCCTGTTGTTCCTGCCGGTAGCGTTTAAGCTCCGCCGGGGCGCTGACCGGTTCGGCGGCGGTGACCAGTTGCCAGGGTGTCGGTGACCAGACCAGCAGGTACATGGCCATGACTTCGGCAAAGGAGATCAGGTGGTTGCCAGCGTTGGCGGTGGTGAACACAGGCTTGCGTACGCCGCCAAAGAAGCGTTCGGTCAGGTCTTCGTTGAATTCTGACTCCGGCAGCAGTTCGTCCCGGTGGTAATAGGCTTTTTCCAGTGAGGTCAGTTCGTGACTGTGTTGCAGGGAAGCGCCTTCCAGTGCTTCCTGATACAGGCCCAACTGGTGAATAACGCACTGGATCGCATGCAGCATGGGGCCAGCCACATCGTCGGCGTAGACCTGGTCGCCGGTCATCAATAAAAGGGCCGGGGTGTCTTCGATGGTTTCGGCTTTTGCCAGTTCATTGTCCACCCGAACCAGGCCGTCACC
This sequence comes from Alteromonadaceae bacterium, assembly GCA_013393545.1. Next base: position 23,217 of record JABXHG010000119.1, read on the forward strand.
CGAGGGATGATGCGGGCGGCGGCAGGAACCGTGCAGGATGCGGTCAAGGCGTGATTTCAGCACAAATCCCGGGCTGGTCTGGCCCTCGGGGCACAGGTGTGGGGCCCAGTGTTGAATCCATTGCCTGTCTTTACCGAATTGCAGGCCCAGATCGTAGTGCAACCGTGTGTCACGGGGCAGCTCGTTATCCGGGCGGATGTGAAGCAGGTAAAGCCAGGCCCGGGTGCCGATTCGCAGGCAGGTTTGCTCGCAAGCGGCAACGGGTCTGTCGACCAGGTAGCGGGAGCTGTCCCGCAACCGGATGTGGGCTTCGATTGGCTGGCTGGTGGCCAGCCATAGCACCAGTTCGTCCGGTGCTGTGTGGCGCAACACCGGGCCGGCCAGAACTGGCCCGGTGTGTTTCTTCAGTGACGTTTCCGTATCATCGGTCGTTGTCTGTCTTTCCAAGATCAGTCATCCCGTTCAATTCGAATCGGCTTCAATTCACCGTTGCGAAACTCCAGTTCCAGCTCACGGTCGGATGAATCTTCGCCTTCGATATCCACTTCACCGCGGCGGTCAATTTTGATTTCTTCGACCGTATGCATGCCCTCGGCACTGGCCGCCTCCAGATAATTACGAACCTCCTGCGCGCTCAGTCCATAGGGTTCGCGCTGGTATTTGCGCCGCTCTTCTTTGCGGATACTGGCATCGCCATTCAAGTCCAGTTCAACGTACCAATCGTTCGTCCATCCTTCCAGCTCAACGTCATCATAATGGTCGTCGTCAAACTCGATGCTGCGGAATTGGCTGATGCCATAATCGGTGCCAGCCGAGATGAAGGGCTCAATCTGGTCAACACGGGTTTGTGCCAGGGCCAGAGGCGCAGTGGCCAGAGTGCCAATCAGTGTAATCGTCATCAGGTTTTTCATGGTCGATTCCTCGTTATTCGGGTTTATTCAACAGGGTAGGGTATGGATTACCCGCCAGTTCAGATGCACTCTAACGGTAGTGGTCTGACAGGACGGTGAGTGTTTTATTCATGATCCGTTCATGTGGTTTCTGGAATCATTAAGTCATGAAACAAATCAGTAAAGACACCCGCTTGTTCCCCCGTGACCGCTTTACCCGGCGGCTCCTTGCGGTGGCGTTGCTCGCCCTGGTGGTGTTGCCCCTGTCGGTCAAAGTGGCGGTGGCGGATGATGATGAGTGGCGGAACCTGCACCGTGCTGTGCAGGCCGGTGAGATCAAGCCGTTGAGCGAGATTATGGATCGCCTGCAGCAGGACTGGATTGGCGATGTCATCGATGTTGATATCGAAAAAGAGGACGGCGCCATTCTTTATGACATTGAACTGCTCGGTCCCCAGGGCCAGGTGGTTGAATTCGAAATTGATGCCAGAACGGGCGAAGTACTGGAAATAGAAGGCCGGGATCTTCGGTCGATGGAGCGAAAATGAAGGTGTTGCTGGTCGAGGATGATCAGGCTTTGGCCGAGGGGCTTGCCGGTTCTTTGAAAGCCGCCGGGGTGTTGGTGGAAGTGGCGGGTGATGGTCAGAGCGCGGACTTTCTGGTGACCACCGAAAGATACGATGCAGTGGTGCTGGATTTGGGGTTGCCGGACGGTAACGGCACTCAGTGGCTGGCCGGCTGGCGGGAACAGCGCATTGATCTGCCGGTACTGATTTTGACGGCCCGGGAGCGGTGGTCCGACAAGGCCGCCGGCTTCTCGGCCGGAGCCGACGATTATGTCACCAAACCCTTTGAAACCGCCGAGATTCTGTTCCGGTTGCGGGCCCTGGTGCGGCGCGCCCATGGCCATTCCCATCCGGTGCTGACGGTGGGCGATATCAGTCTCGACACCCATGCTGCCCAGGTTAGTCGGCACGGCATGCCGGTTTCATTGACGGCCCAGGAGTTTCGTGTGTTGTCCCGGCTGATCCACGCCGCACCTCGCATTGTCAGCCGGACGGAACTGTCCGAATACGTGTATGACGGCGATCAGGAGCCTGACTCCAATGTGATTGATGTTCAGGTCAGCCGCTTGCGACGCAAGTTGGGCAGCGATGCGATTGAAACCGTGCGCGGGCAGGGGTACCGGATGGCGGGCGCCGAGGGCGGCACTGGATGAGTGTGCCTGTGCGGCGTTGGCCGATTGCTGCAAGGCTTTTGCTCTCTGCGCTGGTTCTGGTGCTTTTGCTGTTGCCCGTATCCGGCGGGTTGTTGGCCTGGAACTTCCGGGAGGCGGTGAACGACTCCTTCAATGATCGTCTCGAATTTCTGCAGGATATGGTGATTGCCGGCATCGAGTTCCGGCCCGAAACCCAGACTCTGGCCCCCGGGCCACAACTGTCTGATCCGCGCTTCGAACGGGTCTATTCCGGGTGGTACTGGCAAGTGAGCAGCGCGGGTATGGATACGGTGACCTCCCGTTCGTTATGGGATCAGAGGTTGCCGGTAGCTATCGATGAAAGTCTTCACTGGCAGACGATGACCGGGCCCCGCGAGCAGGCACTGAGGGCGGTCACTCGTCGGGTGCAGTTGCCCTCGTATCAGGAGCCGATCTATGTGACGGTTGCCGGTGATCTCACCGAAGTGAACCAGCAGGTGGCTCGCTTTCAGACGCTGCTGATTGTATCGCTGGTGACCCTGGCGGTGCTGTTGCTGGCGATGATTGCCTTGCAGATTCGCTGGGGATTGGCGCCGCTACGGCGGCTGGAAAAGAGTCTCCGGGCGGTGGAAAGCGGTCACCGTCAAACCCTGGATATTGATTTTCCGGAGGAACTGGCCCGCCTGGCACGAGCGACCAATCAGGTGTTGGCCCGTGATCAGCGCTTGATCGAGCGTGGGCGCACCACCGCTGGCAATCTCGCCCACGCCCTGAAAACGCCGGTGGCGGTGCTCTCCGGTTTGTGTGAACAGTTGCCGGAGGCTCAGCAGTCGGCATTCAGGGCGGAATTGGCGCGTCTGAATGATGCCGTGCGCCATCATCTGGCGCGGGCTTCAGCTGCCGGGCCTTCAGCCATGGGCGGCGGGGTACAGGCCAATGAGGCTTTGCAGCCGGTACTGGCGGCGTTATCCACCCTGGCGGAACGGCGTTCCATTGAATTCACCCGAACGATTGAGGTAAGCGGACCTGTGCCCTTTGAAGAACAGGATCTGCAGGAACTGGTGGGGAATCTGGTGGAGAATGCCCTCAATTGGGCCGAGCACAGGGTGTTTTTATCAATCACCGGTGATAATCATCAGGCTTTGGTGTTAACCGTGGATGACGATGGGCCTGGTATGACCGAGGAGAATATCAACCGGGCGCTTGAGCGGGGTGGTCGTCTGGATGAGGCCCGCTCCGGTTCGGGACTGGGCCTGGCTATCGTCAATGATCTGGTGCAGCTGTACGCTGGTAAACTGCAGTTGCAGACCTCCCCGGACCTTGGAGGGCTTCAGGTAAGGGCTGAGTTTTCAAAACCTTAGTGGGTGATTAGGGCGTTGGGCAGTGAAACTCTTCCACCACCTTGCCTTCGTCCACGCTTTCCAGGTGCACATCGAATCCCCACAACCGGTGCACGTGGCGGACCACTTCCTCGGTATCCTCACCCAATGGCACTCGGTCCACCGGAATGTGCCGGAGGGTCAGCGAACGATCGCCGCGCACATCCACGTTCCACACCTGGATGTTGGGTTCCCGGTAACTGAGGTTGTACTGGCGGGCCAGTTTTTCCCGCAGCGGCCGGTAGCCAGGGTCATCGTGGATGGCGGTGATGGTGTAGTGATCTTCCAGTTCATCGTTTTCGATGGCGAACAGTTTCAGGTCTCGCATCACCTTGGGTGACAGGAACTGCTGTATGAAGCTCTCGTCCTTGAAGTTGTGCATGGCGAAGTGAAGGGTTTCCAGCCAGTCGCTGCCGGCGATGTCGGGGAACCATTCCCGGTCTTCGTCGGTGGGATTCTCACAGATCCGGCGCAGGTCGGTGAAGATGGAAAAGCCCAGGGTGTAGGGGTTGATGCCGGAATAGTAGGGGCTGTCGAAGGGCGGCTGGTAGATCACTGCCGAATGGCTTTGCAGGAATTCCAGCATGAAGCCGTCGTTCACCAGGCCTTGGGCGGCGTGGCGGAAGAAGGACACGATGTTTTCCACGGCGTCTTCCATGCCGTAGAACTCGGAGAATTCCGGGTAGCGCTTGATCACCTTGTTGGAAAAAATGCGGGAAAGCCGAGGGTCGAGGGACGTGTCCACCAACTCCGGCTCGCCAATGGCAATCAGCATTCGCTCGGCGGCAGTGGCGTAGGCGGCCGGGTCTTCTTTGCAAATCGCCAGGTACTCTTCCAGGGAATGTTCTTCCTCCTGGGTGGCCTCGTAACGGTCCTTGAACTGCTGCAGTATACTCATGGGCGTTCCCCCGATCGCTCTGTTATCTGCTTGTTAAATCACGCAATATCCCCGTTGGTTTTGGGTCGCCGAGTGCGGCGATGGGTGTCTGGTTGATGAGGAATAAACGATGGCAGGCTTCCTTAATTGTTGTTTCAGCCGGAAGCGCTGCCTGATTTCATCTTGGTTCAGAGTGAGCGGGGTGGGGCGAAAAAGTACGAATCCCCTTCATTAAATTCGGTTATCTGGGTGTGAGCACGAATACGCTTTCGGTCACGCCGTTTTGCAGCCCTTTGCGCTTGACGAACAGATCGTCCCGCGCCAATTCGTTTTTGTGGATCTGATTAACCTCGTAGTCTTCACCGAATAATTGCTGCACTTCGGTGTCGGGTACGTTGAACGGCGGCCCCTGCATTTCCATGCCGTCGTAATCCAGGGTGATCAGCAGGATTCTGGCCTGGTCCGGCAGAATGGCGGTCAGGTGCTCCACGTATTTCGGGCGCAGGGTCGGCGGCATGGCGATCAGTGCGGCCCGGTCGTAAACCAGGCGCACGTGGCGTAGGTCGTCGGGTACCAGCTGGAAGAAATCGCCACACCAGATTTCCAGATCGTCGTGCCGGAAGGTGGTGAAGGGCTCGCCGGGATGCACCGAGGCTTTCTCGCCGGCCTCCTCGAAGAAATCCTTGCAGGCGATGTCGCTCAGCTCTACACCCAGAACCGGATGGCCACGATCGTGCAGCCACCAGATATCATGGGCCTTGCCGCACAGCGGCACGAAAACCGTGTCGGTGCTGTCGCCCGCCAACTCAGGCCAGTGGTCGTGCAGATACTGGTTCACCGTGCCCTGGTGAAAGCCGATTTCGTTTTTTCTCCAACGCTCGTGCCAGAATTCGTGTTCCATAAAGGCGCTCCGGGTTTGGATGTTTCTGTCAGTCTAACTTAATCTGACGGTTTGTTGAGTTGTCGCCGGTTCGGGAACACCCTGTCGTGGCGATTACGGCGGAGAACTTGGCGTCTGTGTAGGGTTTCGCCATACTTGCTCAAAGGCTCATGTAACTCCTTGCCGTAAAGGCAATTCCTAACCTGTAAAAGGATTTTGTGTGGCGTCGTTTCAACTAAAAGACCGCTTTGACCAGTTTGAGCGCTGGATTCTGGCCAATCCGAACCCGCCGGAGAAGTGGCCGTGGACCTGGCTCTATAAAACCGGGCGGTCGCTGTACGCGCTGATCCGGGATGTGCTGAGCGGGCAGCTGACACTGCACGCCATGAGTCTGGTTTACACCACGTTGCTGAGTGTGGTGCCGCTGCTGGCCTTGAGCTTTTCGGTGTTGAAGGCGTTGGGCGTGCACCAGCGCATGGAGCCGTTTCTGTTTCAGTTTTTCGAACCCATGGGGCCGCAGGGCATGGAGGTGGCCGAGCAGATTCTGGGGTTTGTCGATAACATGAAGGTTGGGGTGCTGGGTTCGGTGGGCCTGGCGTTGTTGGTATACACGGTTATTTCCCTGGTACAGAAGATCGAGCGCTCGTTCAATATGATCTGGCGGGTGCCGGAGATGCGCTCGTTGGCGCAACGTTTTAGTAATTATCTGAGCGTGATCATGGTGGGGCCATTGTTGATGGTCTCGGCCATTGGTGTCACCGCCTCGGTGTTTTCTTCCGAATTGGTGCAGCAGGTGATGGCAATCGAACCTTTTGGTTCGCTGATTGTGCAGATTAGCCGTTTTACTCCGTTTTTTCTGGTAGTTGCAGCCTTTACCTTTGTCTATGTGTTTATTCCCAATACTCGGGTGAAACTGCGTTATGCCTTTCTGGCTGGTCTGCTGGCGGGCGTTTCCTGGCAGGCGGCGGGGATGCTGTTTGCGTCGTTCGTTGCCGGTTCCGCCCGCTACGCGGCGATTTATTCCGGTTTTGCGGTGGGCATTATCCTGCTGATCTGGACGTATCTGAACTGGATGATTCTGCTGCTGGGTGCCAGCCTGGCGTTTTATATGCAGAACCCGGGTTCAGTGGCCAAGCGCCGGAATGTGCAACTGGCACCGGAGCTTCAGGAGCGGGTGGCACTGGCGCTGGTGTGGCTGGTGGCCAGGCCGTTCAGCCGGGGGGAAGTTGCGCCACAGCAGGAGGTGGTGGAACATGAACTGAGAGTACCGGGGTATATAACCCGCAAGATCAGTGACAAGCTGATTCGAGCTGGGGTGTTGAACCTGGCGGGTCCACAGGGTGACCGGTTGGTACCGGGACGCGCCCTTGATTTGATTACCGTGAAGGATGTTCTGGCAGCGGTGCGCAAAGACGAAGACCGGGTGGTTGATCGCCTGCCGGCCCATGCATTGCCGGCCGAATTCCGGGACGGGTCGGCAGAACAGGCCGAGACTTCGTTTGCCCAGCTTCTGGAAGAGGATCTTCGAGCCGGCAAGGCCGGGAAAGCCTGAGTCGGTTAACTGCTGGTGGGGGACGTTTTGCCTTCCTCGAGCATGTCCACCAGCGTGTTGCGTACCCGGGTGATGTCTTCCGGTGCCAGATGCAGGATCTCGTACAGCTCCTGTTCCGGCAGATTGCGCTGATGCGCGTGGCGCAAAATTTCCCGGGACCCCAGCAGTAGGCCATCGGTGAGCGGCGAATGCGGCTGGTTGGGCGCGGGGCGCTCCGTGGCCAGCAGCCAGGCATGGTATTTCGGTGGCAGGTTCCAGGTATTGGCCAGCACCTGGCAAACGTGCCATTGATAGCGGGTGATGGCGGCGTGAATAAGCTCTGGCTGTGGTTCGGGGCCGTTGTCCATGAGCCGGCTGATGCGCACCAGTTCCCGGCGAATGGTCAGATACGCCAACCCGGGCATTAGCCCCAGTACGAAATAAGCGCTGGTATCCTCGCCCTGCCTTTTGGCGATCATTTCCGTGGCACGCGCGCAGGTCAGCGCCCAGCGCCAGGCCCGTTGGGCGAACAGGGCTTCGCGACTGTTTCTGGCCGACATCATCGGTCGCATCATGGCGGCCGCGGCCACGCTGCGGATACCGTTGAGGCCCAGGACGAAAACGGCCTGGTCCACTGACTCGATATGATTCTGGTTGTACCGGAAAAACGGACTGTTCACGATCTGCAACAGGTGTTCGGTCAGTACCGGGTCGCTGAGGATGATGCGGGAAATCTCGCGCCGTTCGGTGGTTTCCGCTGACAGGGCTTGCAGCAATAGTGGCAGGGTGCCGGGTTGCCTCGGCAATTCCTCGAGCTTGCCGTTGTTGATGCGTTCTTCCAGTGCCTGAAGAAACGGCTCCTGGCTGGCGGGCGAGGACTCCAGTTTTTTCGGCTCGGTTTCCAGCAGCCAGGCAAACAGGTTGTATTCCAGTTGGGCAATCCAGTCATCCGGGGATTGCGGGGCATCCTGTTTTTCCGGGTCGGCCGGGTTGAACAGACGAGTGCCGGGAGCGGTGTCGACAGGGGGCGGGGGTTGTCGGGAAAACAGGTTTGTTATCCAGGAAAACAATCCTGACATCCATGCCTCCGGATCATCATGTGGCGAAAATAGTTGGTTCTAAAGGCAGTATAGTGATGTGGGTTAAGGCTGCACAGATGCAGGTCAAATGTCGCCCCACAACCATTGGCACAGGGCCAGTGCCGCCACTGGAGCGGTTTCGGTACGCAGCACCCGGGGGCCAAGGGCAACCGGAAAGAAACCGGTAGTCTCAGCCTGGCTGATTTCCTCTGCCGACAGCCCACCCTCGGGGCCAATCATCAGGGCGACTGAGGCGGGTTTGGTCATGGCCGATAGGTGTTGTTCAGTGCGGTGATGAAGCACCAGGCGCAGGTCGCACCCCTGACTGTGTGCCAGCCATTCGGTGACGGACATGACCGGCAGAATCTCCGGCACCCGGGCCCGGCCGCATTGCTCGGCGGCACTGATAGCCACCTGCTGCCAGTGCCGCAGGCGTTTTTCTTCCCGGTCGCCCTTGAGTTTGACGTCACAGCGTTCAGTACTCAGCGGGACAATTTCGGTCACACCCATCTCCACCGCTTTTTGCACGGCATAATCCATGCGGTCGCCTTTCGACAGGGTCTGGCCGAGCACCACCTTGAGGGAAGATTCAGTGGTGTTTTCAAGCTGTTCGTGAACCTCAACCGTCACGTTTTTCTTGCTGGCGGCGACAATGCGGGCCTGATAATCGTGCCCGTCGCCGTTGAACAGCAACAGTTCCTGCTCCGGTTGCATGCGCAATACCCGGCCCACGTGTTGGGCGGCGTTGTCGTCCAGCTCGCACTGGTGGCCAACGGCCAGCGGTGAGTCGGTGTGGATTCTGGGTATGCGCATGCCAAGCGTCCTTACAGCGGTATTTAATCTCTGACGGCGATATCAATGCCTTCGCCGGCTACCTGTCCGAGGTGGCGAATTTGCTCCTCGGTGATTACGTACGGCGGCATAAAATACACCACATTGCCCAACGGGCGAAGTAGTGCCTGGCGGGTCAGTGAATGCTGATAAACTCGAAGGCCTCGACGCTCCTGCCAGGGAAAGGGCGTTTTGTCCGCCTTGTTCTTCACCATTTCCACCGCCATGGTCATGCCGTGCTGGCGGATATCGCCCACGTTGGGATGGTCGGCCAGGTACGCGACGGACTCGGCCATGCAGGCCGACAGCCGGCGGTTATTTTCGATTACGTTATCATCCCGGAAGATATCCAGCGTGGCCAGCGCCACCGCGCAGCCGATTGGGTTGCCGGTGTAGCTGTGGCTGTGCAGGAAGGCCTTGAGGGTTTCGTAGTCGTCGTAGAAGGCGTCGTACACGTTATCGGTGGTCAGCACCACGGACAGCGGCAGGTAGCCGGCGGTCAGGCCCTTGGACAGGCACATGAAATCCGGGGTGATGCCGGACTGCTCGCAGGCGAACAGGGTACCGGTGCGGCCAAAGCCCACGGCAATTTCATCGGCGATCAGGTGCACGCCATAGCGGTCGCAGGCTTCCCGCAGTTTGGTGTGATAGATCGGGTGGTGCATGCGCATGCCGCCGGCGCACTGGATCAGTGGCTCCACCACCACGGCGCAGATTTCCTCATGCTTCTCGGCCAGCAACTGCTCCATGGCCTCGAACTGGCGCAGGGCGTATTCTTCGTCGGTCTCGCCCGGTTCCTTATTGTAGGCATCCGGGGAGGGGGCGGTGAGCACTTCCATCAGCAGCGGTTGGTAGGTGTCCTTGTACAGGCCGACATCCCCCAGAGCCAAAGCGCCCAGGGTTTCGCCGTGGTAGCTGTTGGACAGGTTGACGAAGTTTTTCTTGCCCGGCTTGCCGTGGTTCTTCCAGTAGTGGTAGCTCATCTTCAGAGCCGCCTCGATGGCCGAGGAACCGTTGTCGGCGTAGAAGCACTTGTTCAGGCCTTCGGGCGTCACCTCGATCAACCGCTCGGAGAGTTCCACCACCGGCTCATGGGTGAAGCCGGCCAGAATCACGTGTTCGAGGTTGTTCACCTGTTCCATGATGGCGTTGTTAATGCGCGGGTTGGCGTGGCCGAACAGGTTGACCCACCAGGAGCTGACGGCGTCGATATACTGATTACCCTCGAAATCCTCGACCCACACGCCCTTGCCCCGCTTGACCGGGATCAGGGGCAGGGATTCGTGGTCTTTCATTTGGGTGCAGGGGTGCCATACGGATTTCAGGTCGCGGGCAACGAGGTCGGCATTACGCATGAGGCTCTCCGGTCTGTTTATTGGTTCGCTGTTAACCCGTGAAGATATTACAGTTAACAGCGAGCCGGAGGAACCCGGGGCAGTCGCCACCTTCGTCGGACTGTTTCAATTGGTTTGTCGTGAATACAGATTTCTGCGTGGCCGCCAACTGGTTTGATCAGCTGTCGGACCACGAAATGCTTGACCAGGAAATCACCGCGCTTCTCAGCGCGGCAACCGCTCCCAGACAGTAACTTCAGACAGGGTGTGCTGAAACTTGTGCTGGGTTTCGCGAATCACGAACGGCACTTTTTTCGGCTCACCCACCATGCGGAAATGCCCGCTCAGGTGGTCCTTCAGGCCATCGAGAGTGGTGTAGTTTTCACCGTCTTTCTTGAAACCTCCGATCCACTCCTCTTTCGGTGTGTGTTCTTCCAGCCAGGTGTAAGGCGAGGCAATCACCAGAATGCCGCCGTCGTTGATGCGTTCGTGGATGCTGTCCAGGAAGCGTGACGGTTTGTACAACCGGTCGATCAGGTTGGCGGCCAATACCAGGTCATAGCCACTGAGCTGTGGTTTCAGATTGCAGGCATCACCCTGCTGGAAAGCGACCTTGCCTGCGGTGTCTTCCAGCCCGAGCTCCTTGAGCGTGCGAGTGTGGTAACTCACCAGCTCACCTTCTTCGGCCAGCGCGTAGCGAATGGAACCCTGTTCAGCCATTTCCACGCCCAGGCGGATGAAGTTGGCGGAGAAGTCCACACCATCGACCACGTTAAACGCTTTTGCCAGCTCAAAGCTCGAACGACCGCAGGCACAACCGAGGTCCAGCGCCTTGCCGGTGGGCTTGCCTTTCATGGCTTCCAGGGAAAGGTCCGCGAGCGCCTTCGGGAAGTTGTCGACACCATACCAGGAGTCACCGAAATGGAATTCAGCGTATTCCGTCAGCAGTTGATCGCTTTCGTAATAGGCGTTCGGTTTGGGGGCCTCGGCCTCGGATTCGATATAGCGAAAGCCGGCGTGCTGGAAGAAATGTGGCCGGAAAGCATAGCGGGAAGCCAAGCGGGCCTCGTTACCGCAGGAAACCCAGGAGCCACCCTTGATCAGCTGGTGTTCGCCATCGAACGTGGGCGTGGTGAAGTCGTCGTAAAGCGGGTGTACCTTGAAGTTGTCGAACGGGTAGGTGGGCGTTTCGGTCCACTGCCAGACGTTACCCATCACATCGCACCACTGGCCATGACGGAAGCGGGTGACCGGGCAGGAAGATGCGCCGTGGTCCAGGTGCAGATTGGCGTTGGCCGGGTTGTCATCCAGCTCTTCGACACCCGCTTCCTCGCACAGGCGATACCATTCGTCCTCGGTGGGCAGGCGAATGGATTTGCCAGTCTGCTCCTGTTTCCAGGCACAGAAGGCCTTGGCTTCGTGGTAGTTCACTTCCACCGGCCAGTCCCAGGGCATGTCCACTTCTTCGGTCATCAGGCGAAGGTGCCAGCCATCGTTACGCCAGCACCAGAAGGTTGGGTGTTTGGCTTCGGCAAACGAACGCCAACCCCAACCTTCGTCGCTCCAGTACTGTTTGTCCTGGTAGCCACCGTTTTCCACGAAGGCCAGGAATTCCTGGTTACTGACCAGGTACTCACTGGCCTTGAAGGATTCCACCTGTGATTCATGGTCGCCGTACTCGTTATCCCAGCCGTAATACACGTCGTCATAGGGTTTGCCGATACGCACCGTGCCCCCGGGCACCTCAATCAGTGTATTTTCAGGCGCTTCACCGGTCTCGCGAATCGGCGCCCAGGCCGGCTGCGGCTGAACCCTGGCCAGATCGTGCTGGCGGATCAGGACCGAGGAGGTTTCCAGGTGGATGCGTTCGTGCTCGATGCCCATGACAATGGGCCACCAGGGGCTTTCCCAGTCGATGGGAAGGTTAAGCGGCAGGGATTCGATCAGCTCCAGTACTGTGGCTCGCACTTTGGCGCGGTAGTCCATGACCTCTTCCACACTGGGCCATTCGTAATGGTCTTCGTTCAGGTCGTCCCAGCTCATCTCGTCCACACCGACCGCAAAGGTGGACTCCATTTTCGGATCAATGCGCTCGGGTAACAGCTTGGCCAAAACCAGCTTGTTGATGAAAAACGTGGCGGTATGACCCAGGTAGAAGATTAGCGGATGGCGCAGCGGAATGGATTTCTGGAAATAGCCCTTGTCGTCGGCCAGGCAGTCGAACAGCCGAGTGTAAACATCAAAGGTGTTGGTGAAGTATTCAGCAATTTCCAGCCGCTTGGCCTCCGGGTCGTGACCGTCCAGTCTGGGTGTCCGGAGCAGAATCGGGCGTGGCGGCTGTTGTCCGGATGAATGGTTTGTGGATCGCTGTTCTTTTGTTGGCAGTGACATGTTCGTGCCTATCCTTTTTCTGGTGATTCCCCTGCAGTGATTCATTGAAAACCCGTTCCAGAACTGGTCCAGAAATAGCTCAGAGTTGCTCGGAACCGTGTTTATCTGGGTGGACAGCCCGGAAGCCTGAGCCGCCCACCACCGCGTCAGTGTGCCAGCACCCGTGACAGGAACGACTGGGTGCGTTCGTTCTGTGGGTTGTCGAACACATCGTGGGGCTTGCCTTCCTCGACAATCTGCCCTTCGTGAATGTAGATCACCCGATCCGCCACTTCCCGGGCGAAGCCCATTTCGTGGGTGTCCACCATCCTTGTCGTGCCTTCTGTGTCCGGCCCTCCCATCACGTCCCGCAGTTCGCCCACCGTCCCCGGGGCCAGCCCCGCGGCGGCCCCGCCAACCAGCCACCCGCGGGCTTGCTTCCCGAGCGCCCGGCCAAAGGACACCCC
>JABXHG010000012.1 GCA_013393545.1 Alteromonadaceae bacterium
CAAATCAATGCCGATTAGGGTAACTTTCATCTTGAACACCTCTTGTTGTTTAGCTATTGCCTTCCTATTCCAATAGTGGCGCCTTGACGCCGATCTCAACAAGAGGTGTTCATCCCATCATCCCTGTAACGCTCGAGCTCCGCCATCCATGGCTCCGCACGGTTTTGGAAAGGCCTGCCGGCTTCCTTCCTGATTTTCGTTCTTTATAAACATGTACATGCATACAGCCTTGTATCTTAAGCCAACATGCCGAAAATGTCAGGAGTTTCAACGCCCGGCCCGCCTGTTCAAGGCTTTCGGGCCTTCTTCAGGTTCCTGATCAGGGGAAAAACCATTTCATGAGCGATACCGCCACCACTGGCGTCGGCCAGAGCTTCCAGCTGAAAAGCGCCAGCGTGTCACTGACGGCCCTCGAGCTTTACTATTACGACAGCCAGGAATTCGAAACCAATCTGCGCGAGAAAATCAGCCAGGCACCGGGCTTTTTCAAAGACATCCCCCTGGTCATCAGCCTGGAAAAATACCAGGGACTGGACAGCGAACTGGATTTCTTCAGCATGATCGGTACCTGCCGGCGTTACAACATTCATGTGATTGGCATTCGCGCCGCCAATGACGATCAGCGCCGGCTGGCCCGTGGCGCCGAACTGGCTATTCTGCCCGGCTCCAGTGGGCGAGAGAAAAAGCCCGAACCGGAACCGGCAGTTGCCGCCGAGCCCATGGCCGAGCAGCCCGCCCAAGCCTCGGTTCCAAACCAGCCGGCGCCGGTCAAGGTGATTACCCAGCCCGTGCGCTCCGGCCAGCAAATCAGTGCCCCGGAGGGTGATCTGGTGATTCTGGCGCCCGTGCAGCATGGCGCCGAGGTACTGGCGGCGGGCAGTATTCATATTTACGGCCCGCTGCGTGGCCGGGCGCTGGCCGGCATTCACGGGTGTGAAGGGGCGCGCGTATTTTGCCAATCACTGGAAGCAGAGCTTGTGTCCATTGCCGGACACTATAAAATCTCCGAAGATCTTCAGGAAAGCGGCTGGAAAAGCCGCGTGCACATCCAGCTCAAAGATGGACTGCTGGTGGTAACGACACCGGAAAAGGCCTGATGTTGTACCACCAACAAAATCTGAAGATACGACGGACCCACCGCGAAAAAGGATTTTAAACCTAGCTTGAATCATTGTCCGAAACTCGGGTAAAGGCGGCGTTGGCAAAACCACCACCAGCGCCTCAACCAGCCCCGGCCGGGCCAAACACGGTCACAAAACCGTGGTGGTGGATTTTGACGTGGGCCTGCGCAATCTGGACCTGATCATGAACTGCGAACGCCGGGTAGTGTACGACTTCGTCAACGTCATCCAGGGCGAAGCCACCCTCAATCAGGCGCTGATCAAGGACAAGCGGGTAGACGGGCTTTACATCCTGCCTGCCTCACAAACCCGGGAAAAAGAAGCGCTTACCAAAGAAGGTGTGGAGCGCGTGATCAACGAGCTGTCTGAAACTTTCGATTACATTGTCTGCGACTCCCCGGCCGGCATTGAACACGGTGCCCTGATGGCCCTGTATCACGCGGATGAGGCCATTGTGGTGACCAACCCGGAAGTCTCTTCCGTGCGCGATTCCGACCGCATTCTGGGCATCATGCAGAGCAAATCCCGCCGGGCGGAACAGGGCCAGGATCCGGTGAAAGAACACCTGCTGCTGACCCGCTACAACCCGGAGCGCGTCGACAAGGGCGAGATGCTGTCGGTACAGGACGTGGAAGAAATTCTGGCCATCCCTCTGCTGGGCGTGATCCCGGAAAGCCAGGTGGTGCTGAACGCTTCCAACCAGGGCCTGCCGGTGATTCTGGAGGAAGACAGCGACGCCGGCCAGGCTTACGAAGACGCGGTCGCCCGCCTGCTGGGCGAGGACCGCGAACACCGTTTCCTGACTGCCCAGAAGAAAGGCTTCTTCAGCCGCATGTTCAAAGGGGGCTGAGGCATGAGTTTTCTCAACTACTTCAAGAGTAAAAAGCCCAAATCCGCCAGCGTGGCCAAGGAGCGCCTGCAGATTATCGTGGCCCACGAGCGCGGCCAGCGCGCGCAGCCCGATTACCTGCCCCAGCTGCAACAGGAACTGGTGGAGGTGATCCGCAAATACGTGCAGATCAGCGACGACATGGTACAGGTGGATGTCGACCGTAACGATCACTGCTCGGTACTGGAGCTGAATGTCACACTCCCGGAAAAATAACCCGGTAAGGTGACCCCATGGATGACCGCGAGCCAGGGAATGGCTAAGATTTCAAATAACAGCCCGAAGGGAAAGAGGTAGCGCCGCCAATGCCAAGAGCACCGCAAGCTCGCCGTAAGATGTATGTCCTCGACACCAACGTCCTGATTCACGACCCGAACGCCCTCCTGAATTTCGAAGAACACGAAGTCATCATCCCGATGACGGTGCTGGAAGAACTCGACAACCTGAAATCCGGCAAACAGGCCGTGGCCGCCGATTGCCGCCAGGCCATCCGCACCATCGACCGGCTACTGGGTGACGCCACCCCGGGCGAAATCGAGAAAGGCGTGCCCATTCTGCGAGGCAAAAAAGCCGAACCGCTGGGTACCTTGTCGATCATCATGAGCACCGAGCACACCGGCAATCACTCGCTGCCCGAGCACCTGAACGACAACAAGATCATCAACACCCTTGCGGCCCTGCAGAACCGGCACAAATCCCGGGACATTATCCTGGTCAGCAAAGACATCAATATGCGCCTGAAAGCGCGCGGTTTTGGCGTCGAGGCGCAGGATTACCACAACGACCAGTTGCTGGATGACATCGACCTGCTGCCCAAGGGCTACAAGGAATTCCCGGGCTCTTTCTGGGACGGCATGGATAAAGTGCAAACCCTGCAGCGCGAGGGCGTAACCGAGCACCTGCTCAAACGCGAAGGTGAACTGGCCAAGCTGAATATCAACGAATTCGTGCTGGACGAACAGGGCTTTATTGGCCAGGTTAGCGATGTATCCGAAGACCAGCTGGTGATCAAAGACCTGCACCAGCACGACCTGATGAACACCGAAATCTGGGGCCTGATGCCGCGAGACATCTACCAGGCCATGGCTCTGCACTTGCTGATGGACCCGGACATCCATCTGATCAACCTCACCGGCTCGGCCGGCTCCGGCAAGACCATTCTGGCACTGGCCGCCTGCATTGAAATGACGGTCGCCAGCAAGGCCTACAAGCGCATCATCGCCACCCGCTCCACCCAGGGGCTGGACGAAGACATCGGTTTTTTGCCCGGCACCGAGGCGGAAAAAATGGAACCCTGGCTGGGCGCCATCGTCGACAACCTCGAAGCGCTGCACGAAGACGACGAAAACATGACCGCCAGCGTCGATTACATCCTCAGCAAGGTGCCGCTGCACTTCAAATCCATGAACTATCTGCGCGGGCGCAGCTTCCAGCACACGCTGCTGATCATCGACGAATGCCAGAACCTGACCCCGCACCAGGTGAAAACCATCATCACCCGGGCAGGCACCGGCTCCAAGGTAATCTGCCTGGGCAACCTGGCACAGATCGACACCCCCTACCTGGGGCCGCTGAGTTCAGGGCTGACCTACATGACCGAACGCTTCAAGGGCTTCCAGTACGGTGGGCATATTCACCTGCAGGGTGTACCCAGGTCGATTCTAGCGGAGTATGCCGAGGCGAATCTTTAAAGGAGCTAATCACTCCAGAATTGCTTCCAGCCGACGGGCTGCCACAGTGACAAGCAGCCCTGAAGCAAAAAAGAAAAGACAGACATAACTGTAAGTGAGCAACAAGAAGCCCGGGGCATTTACAAAAGCGATCATCTCATTGGCTCGACCGACCACGTCATCGACACCAATAATCGATGCGGTGGCAGAGGCCATTAGCACAATGAGATAGTACTGTACCCAGGAAACGAGAAAAGTCGCCCCGGCACCTTCCTGCCCTCTGGCCCGCTGAGATAGCAATGCCAGCATCTGATCAGAAGCGAACCCCATTACCGGAATAATCAGAGACAAAGTCACCTTAAACCATAGCGGCACCATGATGATTTGACCGCCCCACTCAATCTCTACCGGAAAGACAAAAGCAATATAGAACATCAGCACGAAGCTGGGCACGTTACGGCACACGCTTGTGGCCCATCGTGCCGGCAAACGGAGAACGGCAAGGCGGTGATAACGCCCGGCGCCCAGCAACGCGCCCGCCAGGGTACCCAGCAACATCGCCAAAACAGCAATCAACAGGTTATAACCGAAACCGGCCAGCAAGTCCGGAGTGCGGTGCCAGAGCAGAATCGCCATCTCTACCACACTCACGGGCTCACCCAACGCTTGAGCAGGTTAAGCAAAGCCATAACGACCACCACAAAGACAAAATAGAACACCAACAGCAATGTCATCAAAGAAGCCGGATCGCCACCTTCACTGATCAATTGATTAATGGACGAAATCACTTCCGGTACCGCAATTGCGCTCGCCATGGCCGCCGCCTTTACAATATTGACCATGATTGAGACCAGCCCCTCAAAGCTTTGCTCGACGCTTCGCCCAACCTGAACCAACAACGGCGAGCCGGGGTGTAGCCGCATTTGCCGGGCCAGCGTCGGTGACAGAACAGCCGCATTACTTGCACCTGCGTAAACCGAGAACACGACGGCTGCCACCATAAATCCACTGACCGTGGTGCCAAAATATCCACCAATCAAACCACCAAGCCCGAAGAAAACGATGTACAGCTGCAGAATGGGCGGTGTCATGCGGGCGACACTCACCAGAAGCCTCACGGGCCAACGCAGAATCAAGTGCCAAAGAATGCCCCTGCCCAGGCGTTCGGCAAGCGCAAAAACCAGTCCGGCCACCAGAGAGCCAACAATCGCAACGGCACTCAGGGCGACGGTGTGCCAAACACCGGTCACCAACCGCTTTTGATTCACCGGATTCAACAACGGACCTATATCCAGGCCGGTTGTCGCTTTTAATTCAGACACCCATTGAGGGACGGGATCCGAAGGCTCCGGGGTCGGCTCAGGCTCGAGGCAGGACTCAGGAAAATACCCCCTGTTATCAGGCACACAGTACAACCGCCCCTTGTTGTCCGTTTTGCTGAAACGTTTGTGCTGTGATTCCAGAAAACCTGTAGGCGGAATTCCCCAGGCTTCCTGGCGCTGTTGCAACCACCCGCTCCGATGCCACTGAGCCACTGCTCTTTTTATGAAGCGCCCAAGGTCCCGCTCCCCCTCACCCTTGGCAACGGCAATAGCCCAGGGCGTTTGCAGGATTACCGGCATGGTTATTTGATAGGAGGACCAGCGAGGATCTTCAAGAACGCGGGCCAGGACAGTGTCATCATAGGCCCAACCCAGGCAACGCTTGTCCTGAAGTGCCAGTTGCGCGTCCCGGTTACTGGCGAACGTTAAGGGCTCTACCCCGTATCTTTCCACCAATATCCGGTTTAAATAGGCACCGTCGGTCATACAAATCGACTGGCCTGCAAGTTCCGACCATTTTTCAGCCGCCAACGAATCCGGAGCCAGAAGCCTCACCCCACTGGCATAGTAATGAGGCCGGAGCAAATCCACGATCTCTCGGCGGGCGGCTGTGTCGCCAATAGTGGCAATTAATACATCCACCTGCCCTCGCGCTAACCGGGCAAATCGGTTGGAAGTACTCACAGCCGTTAATCTGACTGGCAACCCAAGCCTTTTACCCAGGTCCTGGGCAAGGTCCGCCTCCAACCCTACAATTTGCCCCTGCTTATCGAACATACCCCAGGGCGGGTAGTCCGTTTTGACGCCAACAATCAAATGGCCTCTGCGAAATACGTGAGCCAGGCGCCCTTCAGCCGATTGCAGCATACCCGGAGTATCATCAGTATCATCCGCCATCGAGGCCAGCGCCTCAGGCCCTGGCGCAAAATAACAAAACAACAAAAAAGTACACCAGAACAGCCACCTAAAAGGCATCAGGGCTTTCCATTCTCCTGTTGTTCAAAGTATGCGACTGCCAATAAACCATACCCCCACTCTGCGGGTAACCAACGACACAGCCAATGATCAACAGCCGCCAGTATCGGGCGATTACTTAACCAGGATTCTGGTAAAATGCTCTCAGGCAATAGTCGTTCTACCTGATACCCGGCATGCTCAAGCTCTTCTACCAGACTGTCGGCATCGTATAACTGATAGCTCAGTTCCAGAACGGAACCTTGACAATCCCGAGTATAACTAATCTGGCCACTGCCGTCCGAACAACGTTGCTCCCTGAGGAAACGCCGGCGTCGATTGGGAACCGAAATCAACAAGCGCCCTCCCGGTGCCAGAGATTGCCCCAAACACGCCAGAATATCTGCTCGCTGCCTTGAATCGCCTACATGGGCCAGCACTCCGAACAGGCATAACGACAGATCAACACCCCCAACCTGCTCACAGCTTTCTCTCAAAGCGTCCAGTTCCGGGCCTATCAGCTTTACTCCAGACTGACAGCCCAATGCTTCCAGCCGTTCATTCAGTGTTTTCAAGGCTTCGGAGGAAACATCAAACCCAAGGCAGGCTCGCGCACTACGGTAAAGAGGAATCAAATATCGCCCGGTACCACAGCCAAAATCCAACACCCGCCCCCCAGAAGGCATCAGGTTATGCGCGTGACTCATCACGTGCCGGTTAGGCCGAGGATAGCGTCGATCATAATGGCCACTGGCAAAATAGGTCTGGTATTGCTGGATATTTGACTCTTCCGCCGCCATGAACGTTCCTTTTTAATTTGTGCCAATACTGCCACTACCGAG
The DNA here is from genome assembly GCA_013393545.1 of Alteromonadaceae bacterium. The sequence continues at coordinate 6,799 of JABXHG010000012.1, forward strand.
GTATTCCTGAACCAGGTAACGCCATTGCGGGTGCCGTAGTCTCTCCATCAATGCATGATCCACTACAGCTCTGAGTTCTGGCCGGTCCGGAGACACACCCCAGCCGTAGGGTTCATTACGAAACGCAGAAGACTGCACCTGAATATCTCTTGCAATGCCCGTGCGGCGGGCGAGAAACGATAACTGGGCCCAATCGCCCACAACCACATCAACCTCGCCCCGGGCCAGCAACACCATTGCATCTGCCCAGGATTCCGTGGTCAGACAGCGCCCACGGGCACCGCTGTTGTCGACAGATCTGCAAGTAAAAGCCTCCTGTCCGTTACCGGAACCCACCAACGGATCTGATTGATTGTCCATTGCAGACAGGCTGATGCGCCGGCCAGTCCGTGAAGCCTCGACACCCCCCGAAGATTCTTCCTGATAACCGATAGAACCGGCATACTGGTTCAGGTTTTCAACGAAATCCTGTGAGGTAGAACTTGCCAGCGTCGCTACCCTAAGTTCTGAAAGCTCCCCCAATGTAATATCGCCGGCACTGCCAACCGAGCCAATCAGGGCTGCTGTCAGCACACCAAAAATCGTGGCCGACAGCAGTATGCCGATAACCGCCATGACCGCTTCAAGGGTTTTTGCCGCAGTCGAGCGAAACTCACTCCCCATGCCGTACAGGCCCGTGGTGCGAACCAATGTTTCAACACCAGCCCTGAACCAACGAACCAGAGCCGGCTCACGGTTGATAACCTCGAAATCAACGTGAGATTTAAGGGCCATATAAACCAGAGCAACAAGCAAGAGGTTGACGGCCAGAAACAGCAAAACCGCGAAAGGTACACCGGTTTGAGAGAATGTGTCGTGAATGATCCTCCCAGCGTAGCTGAAATCAATCACATCCAGATTGCGGTGCGCCACAGTAATGCCAGAACCCAGGTATTGCTGCGTGAAGTCAAAGGCCGCCATGCGGTCGGCCGTAATCGTCAGCGGCGAAATCACCAGGTCCAACTTGCCCTTTTCCAGCGCTTCGAGCTGATCCGCCAACGGACAATCTATTAGCTGAGTCTCGCCAATAACGTTTCTATCCTGAAGTTCCCGCTCAATGCTGCGCCAAAGCTCAATAGCAAAACCACGTTGCCCTCGAATGGCATCTTCGACAATAAACGGAGGGGCTTCTCTGATGCCCACCGCCACGTCGACACCGGGATCTGGCTCGGGGCAGCTCGCAAAAACAATTGCTGGCCAAAACCCAAAGACGAAAAACAGCGTCAGCCAGGTTTTGCGGTGTAACCCGAGCAAACGGTAACAGCGCTGTGTCACGGTCAAACCATGGTTTGGATACATTGCTTATTAACTGTACTCACGGATCGTTAGAAACGGTACCCGAGGCTCGCCCAGGCTCGCGGATCACGTTGCTCATCGCCAGACGCCGCCTCACCAGCAGTCTGAAAAGCCAAAGCGCCATCAAACTGCCATCCATGTGCGGAGTAACGAAGCCCAAGCCCTCCGCCTGCCAACCTGTCTTTGGGTTCATCGGTATTGGGCAGGCGCTCGCCGTGATCATAAAAAAGGTAAGGTTTGACGGTAGCGGTTAACCGATACCGCAATTCCAACCGAGCCATCCATACCTCACTGCCGGAAAGCTCTCCCTGCGGGTAGGCCCGGACACCGCCAGCTCCGCCCAGGCTCCGTCGTTCCGATGAGTCCAGCAAGCCGTCGGCCCACTGGGCTTGTACGTTACCCTGTACAGACAGCCGGTCTGTAATACTTTGCAATCGAGCCACGTTGGCGTGCACATGAACAAACCGGCCTTCCCGGCTACCCGGTGCACTGTTGCTGACATCACCGGCCGTCAGGCGTGTTTCGCCGTAGGTAACGCCACCACCGCCAAAACTGTCCCGGTGATCAAACTGCAAAGCCACAGGCACTGCCCGGCTGTCCCGCTCCTGATAACTCAAGCCCTCCAAACGATCATCCAGAGATTTGTACTGAAAACCAACGGAAGCCGTCAGGTTGGATTGCTGGCTGCGAACCAGCGGGTAGCTGACCTCAGCGGACGCGGTGTCGGCGGTACCGGTGAAATCATCGAACGGGTCTCGTAAATCGTATTCGGTGCGAGCAAACGCCATTTCGCCACGCATACCGCTATAACCCAGCGGCATACTATAAGCCGCCCTTCCCAGCCAAAGATCTTCCTCACTGTAAATAAAGTTCAGACCCAGCTGATCGCCCGGAATTACCAATCGGTGGACCTGAGTCTGACCATTAAACCGCACTTCCCCGGACGACCGGCCACCATAATTATCCAGACCCACCCTGCCTTGCACACGGTCACCAGGCTTCACGGCAACATCAAGGTCGCCCTCCCCTTGCCCGTCACCTGGACGCATAACCGGATCGGTTTGCAGCCCCGGCAGATCGGCCACCAACAGAGTGGTCCGTTCCAGCGAAGCACTGTTTATAACATCACCCGGTTTCAGGGCCCGCAAAAACGGCTGAACCGATTCAACCAAAACTTCATCCTCTCCGGAGGTCTTAACCTGACCGTAACGGCCTTCGAATATCCGTACCTCCAACACACCGTCACTCATGTTCTGGCGTGGCAAAATCGCTGTAGCAAAAGGGTAGCCCCGCGCACGGTAAAAACGGCTGATATGGTTCGCCAGCTCTCTCAAGCCGGCCAGATCCTGTTCCGAGCCGAGCCTGTTGGCCACTTCCGCCATCAACTGCTCGTCGGTAAACACCGAATTGCCAGAGAATACAACGTCGTTCAGCTTAACCCGCGAACCACCTTCTTCAACGCCTTCAAGGGGAGCACCCTCCAGCTCCAGTGCGCCATCACCGGATTTTGGCGACAGGGTTTGTTCCGGCAAGGTAAACCGGAGAATATCCCCCGCATCCGGCACGCCCGCTGCCTGCTGGGCATACAATTCCGAAGCGCCGAGCCCGCAAACCAAAAACACTCCCAAACCGACAGGCTTCCAGCTCTTTAATAACATTGCTTATTCTCCGGTCTTTTCCGACAATTTTTTTAAGCCGCGTTCTGATTGAAATTCGCCAACCAACTTAACAAACCAGCAGGAAGCGGGCTTCCACTCAGCGCTACAGCGGGAACATCAAAAATGATCGGATGAGCGACCAATCTCAGGACATGTCAGGTCTCGCACTTCCCCGGGAGCCATGGCAAAACGTTGTTTAAACGCCCTATAGAACCAGGACAAATTATTAAAACCCGTGCGGAAGGCAATAGCACTGACAGAGCACTGCCGGTCCGTGGCCAGCTGATGGAAAGCATGTTTTAAACGCTGATCAACCACATAATCCGTGAACGATGTGTGCTCACTGCGGAACAGGGATCTTAAATAACTGGGCGATACACCATGGCGGGCCGCCACTTCTGTGAGTGTCATATCGCCATCCAGACATCGAGCCGCGATGTCTGCTTTAATCGCATTCAGCCGCGCCTTCCGTAACCCTCTGCCCCTGGCAAGAATTTTTGAGTCTGCCCGGGCACCAACCGACAATGCCGCAAGGTCAAAGAGTTGCTCGCTGAACTCAAGCGGGTCTTCTTTCGATAGAGACCGGCCATCAACCAGCCCCAGTGCCGTCATGGCAAGCCTCTTTAAAGGCTCACTCGGAATAACCGGATGAGCCGCTTTGCTGTGCAGGTCTTTGACCAACGGCTCAAAGAGAGTTCTGGAGAAATTGACACTCAAAAAGCGGGATTCCGGAGCCTGGAATTCGATACTCCCGGGCGCTTCATTCAAAGCAATACAGCCGGAACCGGAAGAGCAGGCCAGCTCGCCATGGGTTTTCTGCCGGGACACCCAGGACTCAGGGCGGCCGGGGTTGAACAACAAGGCAACGTCGTCATTACCATCCGCCACATGCCGGGCCAGACGATGAGCACTCAGCGGCGAGCAGCGAACAAAGGCAACAGAGACGCCAGGCAATAATCGGACACTCACATCAATATCAGGTGCCCGGCGCTTCGGGAGGTCCAACTGAATGTTGGACATTGTCGCATAATGTTCTTGAGCCGCGTCCAGACGGTCCGAAACCGCAAATGCATCTGTAGAAAATTTCAAGAATGCCATTGAGAGGCCGAGTTTTTATTAATGTTGGGCAATTCGCGAACAACAGTAATATCGTCTCTCGCCATCCATGGCAAGAGCGACGGCCCCTACGAAGCTATTCAGTTTTCATTATCCTGACTCATGGCAGGCTCAAGCCGAATCCCCGTACCAGCCACTCGAACGGGCAGGCCTCTGCTTGCCGTATCCGTTTCGGGCAAGGTGCTGACAATGACCCTGATAAGCCTGTCTGTATCCGGCCGCTTAACCGGTTTGGGATCGTCTTCTGGCTCCGGCTCAGGTGTTGGCATGGGTTCCGGTTCTGGAATCGGCTCCGGCGCGGGCTCAGGTGTTGGCTCTGGCTCAGGGGCTGGCTCTGGAGTAGGTTCCGGTTCAGGCCCGGGCTCTGGACTCGGCTGTGGTTCTGGACTCGGTTCTGGAGTCGGCTCCGGCTGTGGATCTGGAGTGGGATCGGGTGTCGGGTTTGGAGCCGGTCGTGGGTCAATTTGCAGGCTGCCGTCCTGGGCCGTGATGATATAATTGCCATTCGCCAAGTCAGCCACACTGGTGGTATACCGGCCAACATCCTCACCCGGCTCGCGGGTGACTTCACCGTTTAGCGTATCGTCACCCACCAGGTTGCCTTCAGTCACCTGCCAGGTCAGCTCGGGATCCGGGTCACCATAAATCTTGCTGAGATCATCCCCCGTCACGGTAATAGCGCGCGGGTCGATGACAAGAGTGCCGCTGTTACTGGTGATGGCGTAGTTACTGTTTTCCAGTGCGGTGGCATCAATGGCATAACTTCCCACATCTTCACCGGCCTCTCGACTGGGCGTGCCGCCGAGCGTGTCTCCATTCAGCAAGCTGCCTGCGGTAATGGCCCAGGTGAACTCGGGGTCGGCCTCACCGTAGGTTTTGCTTTGATCATCGGTGGTAACGGTGATCGGGCGCGGGTCGATGGTGAAGACATCGTCCTGTACGGTCACCAAATAGTTACTTCCTACTGAAGCTTCAGCGCTGATGGCGTATTCGCCCGCGTTTTCACCGCTTTCCCGATCAATGGTCACATCCAGCGTGTCATCGCCTACCAGATTGCCTTCGCTCAATTGCCAGCCCATATCAGGGTCGGATTCACCATAGACCTTGCTGCGATTCTCAACCTTGACCTTCACGGGGCGCGGGTCGATTGACAAGGTGCCATTACGGGCAGTTACGATATAGTTGCCGTTGGCAAGGTTTTCAGCACTGATGTTGTAATCACCAACATCCTCCCCGGCGTCGCGAGTCAGTTCGCCAGCCAGGGAATCACCATCCACCAGGCTGCCATCGGTCACCTGCCAAGTGAAGGCCGGGTCTTCGTTGCCATAGGTCTTTGTGGTGTCATCGGCTTTCACGGTGATTGGTCGCGGGTCAATCACCAGCTCACCACTGACAGCCGTAACAACATAGTTGCCATTGGTCAGATCGGCGGCGCTGACCGCGTATTTGCCAACATCTTCGCCGGCCTCGCGGGTAACTTCACCGTTTAACGTATCATCGCCCACCAGGTTACCCTTGGTCACTTGCCAGGTCAGCTCGGGATCCGGGGCACCATAAATCTTGCTGAGATCATCAGCCGCCACCGTAATAGCGCGGGGGTCGATGACAAGAGTGCCGCTGTTGCTGTTGATGGCGTAATTGCCGTTTTCCAGTGCGGTGGCATCAATGGCATAACTTCCCACATCTTCACCGGCCTCGCGGCTGGGTGTGCCACTGAGCGTGTCGCCATTCACCAGGCTGCCTGCGGTAATGGCCCAGGTGAACTCGGGGTCGACCTCACCGTAGGTTTTAGTCTGGTCATCGGTAGTGACGGTGATCGGGCGCGGGTCGATGGTGAACACACCTTCCTGAATGTTTACCAGGTAGTTGTTACCAGCAGAAGCTTCAGCGTTAATGGCATACTCGCCCGCGTTCTCACCGCTGTCTCGGGTAACGGTTACATCCAGTGTGTCGGCGCCCACCAGGTTGCCGTCGCTTAACTGCCAGGTAAGTGTCGGATCGCTTTCCCCATACACTTTTTGCTTGTCATCGGCAGCGACGGTCAGCTCACGGGGCAGGATGTCTGCGGTGGTTTCCAGAGTGAGCACTCCACCAGGCAATCGATAGTTTCCGGCATCGTCACCCGCTAACCCGATGACAGAAATGGTGACGGCTTTATTCTTACCGGCATCTGGTGTGTCATAGAGTCCCGTTGCTAGCCCTAACGAAAGATCATCGCCCTCGATCTTTCCTTGCAGCGTGGTGTTTTCCCGATCCAACAAAGCGCCCGTCTCGCTGTCATAGACTTTATCCATGACAGGGATGTCGAGACCTTCCAGTTCCTTCTGGGTGATGTCTGCCGTCAGGGTATCGGGGGCTACGGCCATGTAATTGTTAGCATCGGCCCCCGTCAGCGAAACCCCGGACAACGAAACGGATTTATCTGAACCTGCGTTCTTGTCGTCGAACTCCCCGCCGAAGCTAGCGGTATCCAGAGAAACATCATCACTACCCAGAGGGGTGATGTTGCCATCCCCGGATAAAGACGCATCCGTGGTGCCGTCATACACCTTGTCGGCGGCACTCAGGCCTGTGACATCCAGTTCGGCTTTTTCCACCGTTGCGGTCAACTCGGGCAAAACGATGTCGTACCCGTCCTGATTCGAGTAGTAGTCACTGACCAGCGTTTGTTCGCCTGCATTTTTACTGCTTAACCGCAATACATCGCCTTCTCCGATCAGGCGAGTGTCTGGGGTGACGGTCTCACCCTGTTGTTGCCACTCAAGCCCCAGTGCGGTTTGATCGATATTGGTCGTCGCGTCATAGGTTTTGGTCACTGAGCTTACGGCGCTGATGAGCGTCAGCTCGGTCAGGAAATCGCGCAGCAGTGGCATGGTTTGGCCTTCGTATAGCCGCCAGACGGTATCTTCGCCACCGACGCCGGAGATGTCCCAACCGTCAAAAGTGGCGATCTCTCGCAGCTCGGCTTCGACTCTGCCATTAATATCAATATCCACCATCGCCGTGTCGCTATTGTGAGTTTTACTGTAGAAGCTGCGTGAGATGCTGTCAGCATCATAGCCGCCAGCGACCCCGCCTTTATTAGTTGCGTTATCGGCTGTTACGGTGGTCAGCGCATAACTATCGGTAATCGTGCCGGATACATCGCTGGATTCTTTTCCATTGCGGCCGACCAAGCCACCCACGAAATCATCAGTGCCCTCCACCGAACCAGAGACCCAGCTATTTTCAATAAGCGAACCGTCGACGTTAGCGCCAGCCAATCCGCCAACATCCTCACGCCCTGTAACTGTATTGTCGCCATAGCTGTTTGAGACTTTGCCGCTAGCTGCATTGACCCCAACCAGACCACCTGCGATGTCATCAGAAGTCACCATTGCTTCGGAAACCGAATAGATAATATCGCCCTGATTAAAACCAACCAGGCCGCCGGCCAGTGAAAGTGCATCAATACTCATCGCGTAGGTTGAAACACGATCCACAGTTCCATCATTGTAAGCAGAGAGTCCTCCGGCGACTTGGCCATTCAAGGTAAATTCACGCAGTGCCAAATCGTGCACTCGTCCATTTTCACCAATATACCCAAATAAACCGGCAGCTATTAAGTCTGAGTCTTCCAGAGTGAGATCTGTTACTCTGTGGCCTTGGCCATCCACTGTGCCGACAAACCAATTATCCGAATTGCCAATGGGCTCCCAATCGCTGACACCTGTCATATCCAGATCATTACCCAGCTCGTAATCGTAGCCCTCGCCGAGCACTTCATTGATGTTTTGCAGTTGCTGCGGGGTTTCAATCAGATACGGCGTGCTATCGCCATAGGCCGTGCCGCCATAGCCATCGGCGAAGAAAAGCTCGACGTCTCGGTCTTCCTTGCGTGTTACCTCACGCAGATAAGGTAGGTTGGCAAGCTCATAGCCCGCTGTCTGTTCGGCAAATTGATCGCCGATCGCCCAGGTGTTGCTATCCCACTCGGAAAAGTTGCTTGGGTCGGTGAAGAACTCGGCGCTGCGGCCATCCTGTTCTACACCACCGGCATCAGGTGCCAGGTCGCTATTGAAGTAACTGTTAGTGACATTTGTGCTAGTACCGTTGAATAGGCCGTGGCTCCTCCCCTCCGTGGCATCAATCGTGCCTGAGAAATAGCTGTCTGAGATGGTGACATCCGCCTCATTATCATTACCAATCAATCCTCCGACAGTACCGCCTTTCAGGTTGCTTGCAGCATAGCTATTAGCAATACTATTATTACTTCCACTTGTATAAATGCCAACCAAGCCTCCCGTCAGTTTAGTGTTTTCGATATCAACCCGGCTATAGCTATTATTAATGTGCGTGCCGTCCGACTCACCGATAAGCCCCCCCGTCCATGCACCATCGGACTCAATTACGATCTTCCCGGTGGCTGATACGTTTTCAATAAATGCGCCGTTGCCACTTCTCCCAACTAGTGCTCCTACTGCGTTACGCCCGGTTGGGTGTTCAATAACAACATTGCGCAGATGAAGGTTTTGTATTTGCGCCCCTGTCCCCCCAATAAATGTGTCAAACAGCCCGATCGAGTAGACGTTATTAATATGGCTACCCATATACAGGTTAATCATTTTATGATTTCTTCCATCCAAATAGCCGCTAAAAAAAATATTTGAGTCATGATCTCCTATCGGAAAAAATGAACCTTTAAATTCGCCTGTAGAGTTATTGAGTGCGGGATCCTGACTCCACATTTCACTGGGATTTTCCAGCCCAGACATGTCAATATCGTTGACCAGGTAATAGTTGCCATTTGGCTTTGTGGTTAAAAGCTGGATCTGATGTGCATCTGACAGGTGTGGAGTCAAGGTTTTGCGCAGAAGAGGGCGGGTGTGGCCTTCAACCAAGAACCAATCATCGCTAAAATCCCATCCTTCATAGGTCGTGGAAGAATATGCGGTAGGGTTGTCGCTGGTGCTGGTAACTGCTGTTATATTCTGTTCGTCGCCCTCATTGGTTCCAATGGCACTAGCTTGCCCCGTTGTATCAGTGTCCCAATAGCTGTTGGTGATGGTGCTACCGGCAGTATTGATGCCCACAAGACCACCAATCCCTGAACCGTCACCATTAATTCTGCCCGTGGCAAAGCTGTTGGTAATATTGACGTCATTTTTCGCGACTACGCCACCCAATGTATGGTTGCCGGTAACATTGCCTGTTGCATAAGAGTTTTTAATGGAGCTGCCCACATACGCTAACCCGCCGAGCGCGCTTCTTTCCCAATTGTCGTCCACCACGTATTCTTTGTTAATGTCGTAGGCTTTAGTGCCCTGCAAGTGAGCAATTGATTCTAGGTCATCAACTTTTACACCCGTTACATTGCCTGTGGCGTAACTATCATTGATATCATCCGAGCCGTAGACTAGGCCACCAGCGTATGAGGCGGCCCGGACTTCTGCAGATGAATGTGAGTTGCTGACAGCGGTTTCCCCCATACCTGCAAGGCCGCCGACAGTCACCATCCCAGAGACCTGGCCCGCCGATGCGCTCCGCACTATATTTTTTGCATTTCCCACCAGTCCGCCAACCATCCATACTCCGGCCACTTCAACGTCAGCAAAGCTGTCGCTAATGTTTACTTCGCCACCAACCAAGCCGCCGACTCTTTCCTCGCCAACTATATAACCACTATCCACCCGGCTGTTTTTGATGTTCGTAACATCATAGTTTTCAAAGCGAGTGCCTCTTCCAAGCAGCGCGCCGACATAAAGTTTGCCAACAACATAAACATTTTCTAAACGCATATTGCGTGCGTGAGAGAGCCTGGAAAAAAGGCCCACATTTTTGGTGTTTGGGCGGTCTATTGTCAGATTCCGTATGGGGTTACCGAGACCATCAATAGTTCCGTCTTGAAAATCAATAGGCTGCCAGTTCTCTACACTGGCCAGATCCAGCTCAGCCCCCAGGGCCACATGACTGGCGGTTTCGCTGCCGTCTGCCAGGCCGTTCAGGTCATGCACCACGGTGAAATCGATGGGCGTCTCACTGCCTTGCTGCGTGGTGAAGTTTTGGCCGGTTTGCAGTGTCACCGGGCTGTTGATGAAGTAATCGCCGTTTGCGTCTGTTTGGGCGTACTTGAGAGTCAGGCTGCCACCGTCCCCCTGGCTGGCGTCCAGTGGGGCGTTAATGCGAATGTCGCGCTCGGCATCCAGCGTCAGGCGGTTGCCGCTGCTCCAGGTGATTTCATCGTTAACGAGAATGTCACCATTGCCCTCTTCGCCGCCTTCCACGCTTTGAATGGTGATGTTGTTGTCAGCCAGGTTGCTGGAAAGCTGCTCGCCGGTGATGTCGCCCTGGGTAGGCGATACCGTGTAGTCCTGCGGGTCAATCAGCCACTCACCGGTTTTACCCTGCTCCGAACGGGTGGTGATGCGGACATCGTCTTCAATGCGGACTTTGGCTGCGCTGGTTTCCACGAAGCCGCCGTCGCCACCCTCGGGGTTAAGAGAAGAGGGCGCACTGGCATCCAGGGTACCAGCCACCCGGGTTTCGCCGTTTTCCATATCCCCCATCAACCAGATTTCACCCTGCTCGTTTTCCGCGAGAGTCCGGGCCCGGGTCACGCCGGTGTGGTTGATCACGCTGGCGGCAAGGTCACCAGCCGCCCTGGCAGTTAGGTACACGCGACCGCCGTCGGCTTTAATGGCGCCGCCTTGTTCGATGTAGGTGTCCAGTTGGGCCTGTTCCACTTCAATCTTGACCGGGCCGCCCATGTCCAGAGTAACGCGGCTGCCCGCGCCCATCAGCACATCGCCGCGCGGGGCCTCGATGCTGCCTTCGTTGATGATCTCGGCGGCAATCAGGGCGACATAGCCTTCGTCGGCGGTGCGGATATTGCCCTGGTTGATAATGGCGCTGCTGCTGTCGCCCTCAAAGGTGAAGTTGCCCGCCATGAAATCTTCGGCGCTGATGTCCAGGGTGGAGGCCACCAGGCCGCCTACGTCGACCTGGGCTGTGCCGCCAAAGACAATGCCGTTGGGATTAACTAGGAAAACCTGGCCATTGGCTTCAATGGCACCACGGATTCGGGAGAGTTGGTCACCGGTAACGCGGTTCAGTACCGCTGAATCCCGGCCTGGCTGGTTGAACGTGACCCGGTTGCCTTCGGCGATGGAGAAGCTGTGCCAGTCGATGGCCATGCGATCGCTGTTCTGCTGAATCCGCGTTTCGTTGCCTGACTGGCTGATTGAACCCTCACCACCCCGGATCTCTCCACCAGTGGGCAAGCCGCCTGCAAACACGGCCAGCGGCATCAGAATCAGGCTACCGGCAGCCAGTGCTGATACGCGGCGCACAAAACCACGGCTGCCCTGTCGGCCAGCTCCGGTCTTGCCTCGCCGCGTGACCGTCTCTGCCGCTACTTGCCATTGGCCTTTAGAAACATTCCATACGGTTTGGTAAATACGGTTCATGGCAGCCCCTTGCGCTCTGTTTGTAATAACTTCGGAAAGTTAACAAACCGCAAAAAACGAGGCTTCCACTCAGCGCTACATGCGTTGGGTTTCCAGGCTCAATCCTTAAACTGAGCCTTGTCCAGCCCGTGCTTTTTCATCTTGTCGTACAGAGTCTTGCGGGCGATGCCCAGCTGCACCATGGTGTCTTTGATGCTGCCGTGGCAGGCGTTGAGGGCGCTGGTGATGGCGGAGCGTTCAAAGCTGTCCATCATTTCCGAAAGGGTTTGGCGGCTGTTGATGCTTTCGCCGTCGGTACTTCCCCCTTCTTCAAGCGCGGCGGGGCCGAGTAGCACATAGCGTTCGGCCAGGTTGCGCAACTCCCGCACATTGCCCGGCCAGGGGCGTTCCATCAGCAGGCTGGCCTGGCCCGCATCCAGCGGCACGCTCTCCCGGTCGTAGCGGGCGGCGGCCACCAACACGAAGTGGTGAAACAGCAGCGGGATATCTTCCTTGCGCTCACGCAGGGGCGGGATGTCCACTTTCACCACGTTCAGGCGGTAATACAAATCCGCGCGAAACTCGCCTTCATCACTGAGCTTTTTCAGGTCCGCTTTGGTGGCGGCGATGATGCGCACATCCACCTCACGCACTTCGTTACTGCCCAGGCGCTCCACTTTCTGCTCTTCCAGTACCCGCAGCAGTTTGATCTGCAACGACAGCGGCATGCTTTCCACTTCGTCCAGAAACAGAGTGCCCTGGTGGGCATGTTCGATTTTACCAATACGGCGCTTTTCGGCCCCGGTAAAGGCGCCTGGCTCATGGCCGAACAGCTCGCTTTCAATCAGGTTTTCCGGCACTGCGCCGCAGTTGATCGCCACAAAGTTGTGGGCACTGCGCGGGCTGCTCTCGTGGATATAACGGGCCAGCGCATCCTTGCCCGAGCCGGTTTCGCCGTGCAGCAGAATGTTGGCGGAGATATCGAGCACCGAGTGCACAATCGCCATCATCTTCTGCATGGGCTCCGATTCCCCGAAAATACGGGGCCCGGGGCGGGCCATCTGCCGCAGTTGGGCTTTCAGTTTTCGGTTTTCCAGCGCCAGGTGCCGCTTTTCCAGGGCGTGGCGCAGCAGCTCGATCAGCTCGTCGTGATCAAACGGCTTTTCAATAAAATCGTAGGCGCCCTTCTGCATGGCCGAGACCGCCGTGCTGATATCGCCCTGCCCGGTGAGGATGATCACCGGGATGCTGTCATCCACCGCCCGAACCCGCTCCAGCAACTCCAGGCCATCCATGCCCGGCATGTTGTAATCACACAACACAATGCCCGGGTAATCCGGTGTGATGGCTTTAAGGGCGGAAGCGCCGTCTTCATAACAGGCAACCGGCAGATCCTCGAGCGTCAGGCTTTGGGACAGCGCCTGAAGAATGTGAGTATCGTCGTCGACGAAAATTACCGATGGCTGGCTCATTGCTCAGCTTCCTTTTTGGGCAAGGTCAGTAGGAATTCCGCGCCGGGGCCGTCCGTGCGGTTGTGGCCGGTCAGAGTGCCGCCGAGGGCGTCCACGATCTGCCGGGAAATCGACAGCCCGAGACCCAGCCCCTGTTTCACGGATTTGGTAGTAAAAAACGGCTCGAACAGTTGTTCCGTGTTGGCCGGCAGGCCCGGGCCATTATCCCGCACTGAACAGTGCCACTGGCCATCACAGGCCCGGATCTCCAGGGTGATGGCCGGCTCCGGTTGACCTTCCAGGGCATGCACGGCATTGGCCAGCAGGTTGATCAGCACCTGTTCCACGCGAATCAGATCACCATGGCACCACACCGGCTGTTCCGGGCGCTGCCAGTCAATGTGGATGCCCTCGCTGCTCTTTTGGGCGGTGATGATTTTCAATGCGCCATCCACGGGCTGGCGCAAATCCACCAGCGTGGGCGGCCCCTCGGATTTGCGGGCAAACACCTTGAACTGACGGGTGAGCTCGGCCATTTTATCGCACAGCATGGCGATTTCGGCCAGGTTGGCATCCACCATGTCAGTGGCGCCTTTTTCCAGAAACCGCCGACTGTTGCGGGCATAGGTCTGGATGGCGGTCAGCGGCTGATTCATTTCGTGGTTCAGCCCCGCCGACATCTGCCCCAGCACCGCCAGCTTGGCCGCCTGCACCAGCTCCTGCTGGGTATCCCGCAGCTCGCGCTGGGTTCGTTCCTTTTCTTCGATTTCAGAGAGCAGCTGCTGGTTCGAGCTTTCCAGATCCCGGGTGCGTTCGGCCACGCTCTGCTCCAGCTGCTCACCCCGGAACGCCAGCTCGGCCTCCCGCCGATACCGTTCGCGCAGGTACAGCCAGGCCAACAAGGCCGCCACATAGAGCGCCGCGCCTCCGAGCATAAAACCGATACGAGACACCAGCACCGGCGCCGTAGACACCATCACCCGCAGGGTCCAGTCCATGCGCGGCAAAGGCGTTTCAATACTCAGATAATCATTGAGCTGGCGGCCGTTAGCATCGGCTACGGTCATTCTCTCGGATTGCTCCGACAACCCCCAGGGGCGGCTCTGAGGCACAATATCCATTGGGCGAAGATCACGGTCCGGATAGCGCTGGCGTGCTTCCAGCGGCAACGCACCGTGGCGACCGCCGGAGAAATCCCGGTACAGCCAATCCTCCCGGCTGGCCAGGAAGCTGATGCCGGCGTTATCCAGCACCACCATTTCCGAATCGCTCAGCGCCGAAGGCCGGTGCCACTGCGACTCCAGCTCATGCACCAGCACTTTTACCGAGATCACACCCACCAGTTCGCCGTTGCCGGCACGCACCGGATGGGAGAAATACAAGCCACGCTCATCCGACATCAGACCGAGGGCAAAATAGATCGCCGAATCGCCGGTGGCCATGGCTTCGTAGAAGTAAGGGCGAAAATCGAAGCGCCGCCCCACAAAACTGTCCGGTTCCTGATAGTTATTGGCGGCAATGGTCAGGCCCCGGGCGTTCATCAGATACACATCGGAACTGCCGACAATGGTGGCCATGCGCTGCATTTCCTGATTTGCCGCCAGAATCAGCTCAGGGTCATCAGGATTCAGCAAAACCTGTTCCATGACAGGATGCTCGGCCATCAATTCAGGGATGGGAAGATACCGGTTCAGCTCGTTGGCCACCAGCTGCCGGTACCGGAAGGATTCTTCCAGGGTTTCCTGCTCAACCTGAGCGTAACCGGCCCAGCCGCCCAACACCCATGACAGCGTCAGGGTGAGGATAAACAGCAGAGCGGCAACCAGTTTCGAAGACATTGCAGGTGTTCCCCGGAAAATGCGCTAGCCTAGCGCCGCGGGCAAACCGACACAAGCCGGCCTGCCCACGCCACTTATCAGGCCTGCGCAGGTGCCAGTCTGGCCCGGCGCTGGCGCTGCAGCAGGAAGGCCACAACCGCTGCGCCAATACCGGCACCGTCGGTAATCAACCCGCCCTCGATCATCAGCAAGGCGGCAACGATCAGCAGGATGCGCACCGGCCAGGCGGCCTGCACCTTGAACATCCAGCCCATCACGCCGCCAGACAGCAGATACACACCAAAGGTGGCGGTGACCAGGGCACGGGCAATCTCGAACCAGCTGCCTTCCATCAACAGCGCGCTGTTGTAGAAGAACATGAACGGCACGATGAACGCCGCAATACCGATGCGGAACGAGGCCACCGACGTTGCCATGGCGTTGGCCCCGGAAATACCCGCCGCCGCGTAGGAGGCCAGGGCCACCGGCGGAGTGATGGCGGAGACCACCGCGAAGGAGAACACAAAGAAGTGCGCGGTCAGCGGCTCAATACCCAGCTGCACCAGGCCCGGCGCCACCACCGAGGCGGCCACCGCGTAGGCTGCGGTGGTGGGCATACCCATACCCAGCAGGATGGAGATGAACATGGCGAACACCAGCGCCAGCAGATGGCTGGCCTGAGCCACATCCAGCAGCAGCACAGAGAAACGCGCGCCCACACCGGTGAGTGAGATTACACCCACGATGATACCGGCGGCGGCACACACCACGATGATCTGGATCGCCATCATGGCGGCTATGTCCAGCGCATGCAGAATCTCGCGAATTCCCATCTTGTTGGGCGACAACCAACTCACCACGGCAGCGGAAACAGTAGCCAGCGTACCGGCACGAATCACCGAATAGCCCTGGAACAGCGCCACAATCAGAATAATGATGGGGATGAACAGGTAGACCTGTTTGATCAGCACCTTGAGCTTGGGCAGCTCGTCATCACGCATGCCGCGCATGCCGGTTTTCGCCGCCTCGAAATCCACCATGAAGTAGACAGAGGCGAAGTACAGGATGGCCGGAATAATCGCGGCAATGGCAATCTCGGTATAGGGAATACCGGTAATCTCCGCCATGATGAACGCACCCGCGCCCATGATCGGCGGCATGATCTGGCCACCGGTGGAGGCAGCCGCTTCCACCGCGCCGGCGGATTTTTTCTTTTAGCCCCCCTTCTTCATCACCGTTATGGTCATCGAACCGTTTGACACCTCGTTACCTTCACTTCTTCCTTTGATCATTCCCATCCTTCCGCATCCCACAATCTCCCCCTTTGCCCTCCCCCCTCCTTAACCTCCCTCCTCCCCTCTCCCCTCCTTTTCACT
>JABXHG010000120.1 GCA_013393545.1 Alteromonadaceae bacterium
CCGACTTTTTTGGCTTCCTTGCGGATTTCCGGGTAGGTCTCTTCTTTCCACTGCTTCACAGCCTCTGGTTTTTGCTGGTAAGCCCGATGCAGTGGTTTCTGGGGCGTCAGCCCCAGGTTTCGAAGCAAACGACCCACCGAGACATCGCTTAACCGGACGTTGAACTTTTGCCGGATGAGCTCACGCACACGACCCCGGGTCCACAGGGCAAAATCAAACTTCAGCTGGTCCGGAGTAAAGGTCGTTATCCAGGTATACAGCTCCCGGATCTGAGCGCCGCTCAGTTTCTTGGGACGACCGGAAATCTGCTTGGCCTTAAGTGCCTCAAAGCCACCCTCTCGGTAGGCAGCCAGCCATTCGTAGATTCGTGCCCGGCTCATGCCCAGCGCCTTGATAACGACTTCCGGGCTCTCGCCATCCATGACTCGTTGAACGGCCCGAACACGAATGGCTTCTAATGTTTTGTGATCCAGTTTACGACCGTCATCGTGGCGCATGAGTGTAGATATCCGATAAGCTTGGGGAAACAATCTCTACATTATAAATGATGTTCGCTTACTTTTGCACCCATTAGTAAACACAACGCGTTATCCCAATTGCAGGCTATGTGTGCCGATATCACCTTCATCATTCGACATACGCGCGGCAATTAAGGCAGGCCGTGAAAGGGAGCGGAATTACCAAACCGGTTACGGCTCATTCTTTTCGCCACGCTTTAACCACCGAGCTGCTGAAATCGGGAAGTGATATCCGAACGGTCCAGGAAATCCTCGGCCACGGCGATATTCGGACGACTGAAAGCCACACCCACATTATTGGCGATCGAAGAGCTGGTAAAGCTAGTCCATTTGATCGTTTGCCGGGTTCTTGAGAAATGACCAAGCGTCCAACCAGTGCAGAAAGAGCCGAGGATATCTGAGGCGATCCGAATGTTCGCTTTTGTTTATAAGTGAACCTAACCTGGTTCAGACTCCCTTCGCTGACTCATCTCGTCAAGTTAAAAGGTCCTCTTTGCACTGGAGGTGCCACGTTACTGGATTTGGGCGACCTTTTAGATGAGCGTTAGTCACTGCTAAAAGTAAAAACTGATCTGGTTATGCCTGGCGAATTGCCGACCAGAGTGAAGGATTCTACTGTCGCCCTTTCCAAACCAGCCATTTTGAGTTGTGCTAATAAAGGCGCCAAGTGGTTTCGTGGTGTTAGCAAGCCTCCAACGGCGCATAGGCCAGCACCAACCACTTGGCGCCTTCATCGAAATTCACCTGCACCCGCGTATTGCTACCATTGCCCTCGCAGTTCATTACGATGCCCTCCCCGAACTTGGGATGCCGCACCCGCTGCCCCAGGCTGAAGCCGGACTGCTCGGCGGAATCCTGGCTGAACAGGCTCTCGTTCGGGCGACCCACCATGGCCGGGCGGGTGACGGTATTGCGCAGGCGCACTTCCTGAATACAGTCGCTCGGGATTTCCCGCACAAAGCGGGACACGGCGTGGAACTTCTCCTGCCCGTACAAACGGCGGGATTCGGCGTAAGTGAGCACCAACTGCTTCATGGCCCGGGTAATGCCCACATAGGCCAAACGGCGTTCTTCCTCCATGCGGCCGGGTTCTTCCAGCGACATGCCGTGGGGGAACAACCCTTCCTCGATACCGGCCAGGAACACCAGCGGAAATTCCAGGCCCTTGGCCGAGTGCAGGGTCATCAGTTGCACGCTGTCTTCATGGTCCTCGGCCTGGGACTCGCCGGCATCCAGCGCCGCCTGGGCGATGAACTCCGCCAGCGGGTCCACGCCCTCTTCCACCTCGAAATCCGACAGCGCATTCACCAGTTCTTCCAGGTTCTCCACCCGGGCCTGACCCTTCTCGCCTTTTTCACTGGCGTGGTAATCCTTCAGGCCACTGGACTCGATGGCCTGTTTCATCAATCCCTGGAGTGAGGCGTGCTCGACCATTTCAGACAGGGTGTTGATGATCTCCATGAACTTCTGCAGGCCGGTCTTCGCCCGGCCTTTTACCTGGCCGGCCGCCAGCATGCGCTCGGCCGCTTCCCACAGGGAAATGCCCTGCTCGGTAGCATAGGCACGCAATTCGGCCAGGCTCTTGGCGCCGATGCCACGGGTAGGAACGTTCACTACCCGCTCGAAAGCGGCATCGTCGCGGTGATACTGCACAAGGCGCAGGTACGCCAGGGCATTGCGGATTTCCTGGCGGTCGTAGAAACGCAGGCCGCCGTAGACGCGGTAGGGAATGCCCTGGCGCATCAGCGCTTCTTCCAGCACTCGGGATTGAGCGTTGGAGCGGTACAGGATCGCACTCTCGCTGCGCAAGTTGCCGTCCTGGACCCAGGCCGAAATGGTGTCGGCGATGTAGTTGGCCTCGTCTTGCTCGTTGAAAGCCGCATACAGATTGATGGGATCGCCCTGGGGGCCATCGGTCCACAATTCCTTGCCCAACCGGCCGGTGTTGTTGGCGATCACCGCGTTAGCAGCTTTCAGGATGGTCTGGGTGGAGCGGTAGTTCTGCTCCAGGCGCACCAGCCGGGCATTGGGGAAATCCCGCTGGTACTGCTGGATGTTTTCCACCTTGGCGCCCCGCCAGCCGTAGATGGACTGGTCGTCGTCGCCGACGATGGTGGACGGCACGCGGTTGCCGGCCAGTATCTGCAACCAGGCGTATTGAATGGTGTTGGTGTCCTGGAACTCGTCCACCAGGATGTGCTGAAAGCGCTGCTGGTAATGGGCCAGCAGTTCCGGCTTGTGCAACCAGAGCTCGTGGGAACGCAGCAGCAGTTCACCAAAATCCACCAGGCCGCCCTGCTGGCAGAGTTTTTCGTAGTGGCGGTAGATTTTCAGCATGGTGGTGGTGAAATGATCACCCGGGTTTTCCTGGATGTGGTCGGCCCGCAGGCCTTCATCCTTCTGGGCGCTGATGAACCACTGGGCCTGTTTGGGCGGCCACTGGCTTTCATCGATCTGGTTTTCCCGCATCACCCGCTTGATCAACCGCAGCTGGTCATCGCTGTCCAGCACCTGAAAATTCTCCGGCAGCCCGGCGTCTTTCCAGTGCGCCCGCAACAACCGGTGAGCAATACCATGGAAAGTGCCGATCCACAGGCCGCGAGTGGGGATGTTCATCATCTGCTCCACCCGGTAGCGCATCTCCTTCGCCGCCTTGTTGGTGAAGGTCACCGCCAGGATGGACGTGGGCGGCACCTTGTCCACCCCCATCAACCACGCCATGCGGTGCACCAGTACGCGGGTTTTACCACTGCCGGCGCCGGCCAGTACCAATAGGTGATCGTTCTGGGCGGTGACCGCTTCACGCTGGGCGTCGTTCAGGGGATCGATGATGTGGGAAACGTCCATAGCAACCTGGCTTTTTACTGGTTAAATAAACAGGTGGAGGAGTATAACAGGAGATACTGGAGTTTGCTTTGGCGGCAGGTGTTGCAGCCTTCAACCTAGAGCTTGGGAGTAAACGCACAGAGGCAGGTAACGCTTTCCAGGACACGCTACAAGCACGATCCCTGTGCGCTTGACTGTGGCCATCCATGGCCACAGACAGTCCTGGAAAGCGTTACCTGCCTCTGTGCTATTCAAGCCTCCCCACCCGTGTGCGCAGCCACCTGATGGTGAAGGCCTGGCGTGTTTAAAGGCTCAGAATCCGCGTGGAACCGTCTGCGGCTCTACGAACTCAAACAGCCCTTCCAGACCACCTTCGCGGCCAATACCGGAGGCCTTCATGCCACCGAACGGCGCTTCCGGCGTCGGGCCGGTGCCGGTGTTCCAGCCTACATGGCCGAAACGCAGGCCGGCGGCCACGCGCTGGGCGCGGTCAGCATCGGCGGTGAACACGTAGGAGGCCAGGCCGAATTCGGTGTCGTTACCGGCTTCGATCACTTCCTCTTCGGTGCGGAACAGGGCCATGGGCACCAGCGGGCCGAAGGTTTCTTCCTGGTAGCAGGCCATCTCGCGGTTCACGCCCAACACAACGGTGGGCGGGAAGAACAGGCCATTGCCCAACTCGCTCGGCTGCTTTCCTGCTACCAGTTTGCCGCCTTTTTCCAGGGCATCTTCCAGATGGCGTTTCACCTTGTCGAAGCCGGGCTGGTTAACCAGCGGGCCAATGTCGGTGTCTTCCTTCATGCCGTCGCCCACGGTCATTTTGTTGACTCGCTCGGCCAGCTTCTCGCCGAAGGCATCCGCCACTTTCTCGTGGACGAAGATGCGGTTGGCGCACACGCAGGTCTGGCCGCCGCCACGGAATTTGTTGGCGATCAGGTTATCGGCGGCCGCGTCCAGGTCGGCATCGTCGAAGACGATGTACGGCGCGTTGCCACCCAGCTCCAGCGACAGCTTTTTCACCTGTTCAGCGGTGTCGAGAATCAGGCGGCGGCCCACTTCGGTGGAGCCGGTGAAGCTGAGCATGGGCACGTCTTTGTGTTCGCACAGGATTTTGCCGATCATGCTGGCCTTGCCCATCACCAGGTTGACCATGCCATCCGGCAGGTCGAGCTTGTCCATGATGCTGAAGAAGGCAATCATGGTCAGCGGGGTTTCGCTGGCCGGTTTGATCACCGACGGGCAACCAGCTGCCAGGGCGCCGGAGAGTTTCTTGGCGATCATGCCGATGGGGAAGTTCCAGGGCACAATCAGGCCGGTCACACCGATCGGGCGATAGTGAACCGTCCAGGTACAGTCCTTGGGTTTTTCCGGGATGGTGTGGGAGTCCAGCGCCTGCACGTGCCTGGCCGCGTAATCAAAGAAGCCGGCGGCATAATCCACTTCGCCCTGCCCCTCTTTCCAGGGTTTGCCGTGTTCCATGCACAGGATGCGGCCAATTTCCTCACGGTTTTCCTTCAGGGCATCGCGGATGTCTTCCAGCCACTTGCGGCGGGTTTCGATGGAATACGGACTGGTCAGCCTAAGTGCCGATTTGCCCGCCTCAACCGCATCCAGAATGTCCTGCTCAGGCATGGAAGCGACTTTGGCGATCACTTCGTCCGTGGCCGGGTTGAACACATCGAAGGTGTTGCCGTCGGCGCTGTCTGTCCAGCGGCCGCCGATGTAACCAGTGAGTTTTTCCAGCAGGGGTGACTCGATCATCTCGGCTCCTGTTCCATTATGGTGCGCGCGGGCGCGGCACCGGTTGCGTCAGTGAATAATGTCTTTCATAGTGGATCCTGAGTGCCGGCCTGTAAAGTCACTCTGGAATTTTTGACCAGGCCACCACACTGCCTATACTCGAATAAGCCAAAATCAACACGTTACCGGTTAATTTCCGGGGAGAGACTGCATGAAAGCGTATTTCCACCCGCATCAGGATTTGCATGTTCCGAAGACGTACTTCACCCGTGGGCAGATGCGCGAGCCGCAAGAGGTGCCTGCGCGCACGGAGCTGATGCTGGAGGGGCTCAGGAGTATGGGTATTTCGGTGTTGCAACCGGCGGATCAGGGCTCGGCACCGATCGCCAAGGTGCACGACCTGGGCTACCTGCGTTTTCTGGAGTCGGCACACCGGCGCTGGTCGGAGATGGGCGACTGGGGCGACGAGGTGATTTCCAATATCTGGGTACGTTCACCCAACGCCCTGAAAGGCATTCTGGCCGAAGCCGGCCGTTATCAGGCCGACGGCAGCTGCCCGATTGGCGAAGGCACCTGGAAGGCCGCCTACTGGTCGGCGCAGACCGCTCTGGGAGCCGCCGATGCGCTGATGGCCGGTGAGCGCAACGCCTATGCGGTCTGCCGCCCGCCGGGTCACCATGCTCGCAAGGATGCCGCCGGCGGGTTCTGTTATCTGAACAACGCCGCCATTGCCGCCGAGCACATGAAGAGCCGGTTCCCGCGTACGGTGATTCTGGACACCGACATGCACCACGGCCAGGGCATTCAGGAAATTTTCTACGACCGCAGCGATGTGCTGTATATCTCGATCCACGGCGATCCCACCAACTTCTACCCGGTGGTCAGTGGTTACGAGGAAGAGCGTGGCGAAGGGGAAGGTTACGGCTACAACATCAACATGCCGATGCCCCACGGCTCCAGCGAGGAAGACTTCTTCACCAAACTGGATGAAGCGCTGGCCGCGATCCGCTTGTATCAGCCGGACGCCATCATCCTGACCCTCGGGTTCGACATCTACAAAAACGACCCGCAGGCCAAGGTGTCGGTGTCTTCTGAGGGCTTCTGTCGGTTAAGTACCCACGTGCGCCAGCTGGGGCTGCCAACGCTGGTGATTCAGGAAGGCGGTTACGATCTGGAAGCCCTGACCACCAACGTGAACGAGTTCTTCAAGGGCATGGAAAGCTAAACCTGATCAGGCCGGGGCATACACCTTCACGTTGTCATGCCCCTCGGCCTTCAGATGGCCGGCGTGCATGCGGCTCATGGTGCCCTTGTCGCAGTACAGCAGGTAGTGCCGGTTCTTCGGCAACCCTTCGATCTGCTGGTTCAGCTCATAGAACGGAATCTTCAACACGTCGTTGTTGGTCAGGGTCAGCGGATCGCGCTCTTCCTCCGAGGGATGGCGCACATCGATGATCACGTCATCCACCGCCGGTGTTTGTACCAGTTCCACTTCTTCCGGTGTCACGGTGCTGTCCAGCAGCTTCGCGATCGGCGTTTCTTCCCGGTTTTCAATGGCGCTGGCCAGGGCCTGCGGGTCCATGGCCGCCTCGTCGCCCTCCACCTTGTGCAGTTTGGCGCGAGTGGCCGGGCGCTGGGAAATCACGCCGCAGTACTCGGGCATATTGCGGGCAAAGGATTCGGTGCCAATGTCGTGGGCTATGCGGATAATTTCCTGTTTATCCATGGCAATCAGCGGGCGCAGCACCACCCGCTCGCAGGCGCGATCCACCACGTTCAGGTTCTGCAGGGTCTGGCTGGACACCTGGGCCACGGCATCGCCCATCACCAGGCCCGACACGTTCAGGGTTTCGGCAATTTCGGTGGCGGCTTTCAGCATCTGGCGCTTGAGCACCACGCCCCAATGGCGGTTATTCACTGAGCGCATGATCTCCGCCACCACCCCTTCGAACGGTACGGAAATGAATTTCACGCTGTGGCTGGCACCGTAACGCTCCCACAGGTAATGGGCCACCTGGCGCACCCCAACCTCGTGGGCGGTGCCCCCGAGATTGAAAAACAGGTAGTGGTTGCGCAGGCCCCGGCGCATCATCAGGTAGGCCGCCACGGAGGAGTCGTAACCGCCGGAGATCAGCGTCATCACCGTATCCACCGAGCCCACCGGGTAGCCGCCCATGCCCTCATGCCGGCGGGTGGCCACGTGGAAGCTGTCGTTCTTCACTTCCACCCGCACTTCCACCTGCGGTGATTTCAAGTCCACTCCGGCGGTGTCGTAGGCTTTCAACAAGGCCGCGCCCACGGTACGTTCCAGATCAATGGAACGAAAATCGTGTTTACCAATGCGCCGGCCCCGAACCGCCAGGGTTTTGCCTGCAAGCAGGCCTTTGAAAGCCACCACCGTTTTTTCCGCCACGTCGTCCAGTGACTGCAGCGGATAAACCTCGATTTCCTGAATGGTGGAAATACCGGGAATGCGCAACAATTCGTCTATCACCGGCGAATACAGGCCACGGCCGGCGGGCACTTCAATATCCACCCGGTCCCAACTGCCCTCCACGCGGATGTCTTCATCCACCCGGCGCAGCAGTTTACGAATGTTCTGGCGCAGCTGACGCATCTGCTGCTGGCGAACGGGTTTACTTTTGATGGCCACTTCAGCGGCGGGACGAATAAGCAGTTTCATAGATCGGAGCTTTGTCGGATGGCGTATTAAAGATAAAGCCTTTAGTCTACCTTATTTGCAGGATTGCCTTAAAATCGGGCATTGCCGAAACATCAGGAGTTTCACCGTTACATGACTGAACCCAAAATCAACGCTCTGGTTTCCCCCGAAGGTTCACTGGAGATCCTTTCCGCCCACGAGGTAAACCGGCTCAAGGACAGAAGCGAAGGCGGTCTGTACCGCCTGTTTCGCCAATGCGCCCTGGCGGTACTGAACACCGGCGTGGAATCCGATGACTGCAAATCGCTGATGGAAGCCCATGCCGATTTTGACGTGCGCCTGGTGCCGCAGCCCCGGGGCCTGAAACTGGAGCTGATCAACGCGCCCGGCCATGCCTTTGTCGATGGCGAACTACTAAGAGCCATGCGCGAGCACCTGTTCTCGGTACTGCGAGACATCGTGTACACCCACTCCATTCCGCAGACCATTGCCGGTTTCCGGGGCGACAACCCTGAGGACATCACCAACCTGGTGTTTCACATCCTGCGCAATGCGCGAGTGCTGGAACCAGGCCGCCAGCCAGACATGGTGGTGTGCTGGGGCGGCCATTCCATTGGCCAGGAGGAATACCAGTACAGCAAGGAAGTGGGCCATCAACTGGGCCTGCGTAACCTGAGCATTATCACCGGCTGCGGGCCCGGCGCCATGAAAGGCCCGATGAAAGGGGCCACCATTGGCCACGCCAAGCAGCGGGTCAGAAACGGCCGCTACGTGGGTATTACCGAACCGGCCATCATCGGCGCCGAAGCCCCCAACCCAATCGTCAACGAACTGGTGATCATGCCGGATATCGAGAAACGTCTGGAGGCGTTCGTGCGTTGTGGCCACGGGGTGATTGTGTTCCCGGGCGGCGTGGGTACCGCCGAGGAAATTCTCTACCTGCTGGGCATCCTGCTACACCCGGACAACGCCGATCTGCCGTTCCCGGTGGTGTTTACCGGCACCCGGGAAAACGCCGAATATTTCGACATGATCGACAAATTCATCCGCAACGCGCTGGGTGATGAAGCGGCGAAAAAGTACCAGATCATCATCGACGATCCGGTGAAAGTGGCACAGGTGATGCGCACTGGCATCAAGGACGTGGAAACCTTCCGCCGCGCCATGCAGGACGCCTATTACTTCAACTGGATGCTGAAAATCGATCCGGTGTTCCAGATGCCGTTCGAGCCCAATCACGAGAAAATGCTGGCACTGCAGCTGCATCGGGATCAGCCGGTGCACATGATTGCCGCCAATCTGCGCAAGGCATTCAGTGGTATTGTCGCGGGTAACGTGAAAGAGAGTGGTATCAAACAGGTGCAGGAGAAGGGGCCGTTCGAGATTGCCGGCGACCCGACCCTGATCAAACCACTGGAAGCGATGCTGGAGCAGTTCGTGGCACAGAACCGGATGAAGCTACCCGGCTCGTCTGCCTACCGGCCGAGCTACCGGATTGTCAGCAGCGCGGCCTGAGCCGCACTGCTGTAACAGGCTGAAGGTTACTTACCGCCAGCCGGCAGGCTGGCGTAGTAGGCCGCCAGGTTGGCAATATCTTCGTCTGACAGGTTCTTGGCCTGCGGAATCATCAGCGCCGCCTGGCCACCCTGGCGCTTGCCATCGCGGTAAGCTTTCATTGAATCGGCCAGATACTTTTCCTTCTGGCCAGCCAAGTTCGGGTAGATCGGCACCTGGGAAATACCGTTCTGGCCGTGGCATGCCACGCACACGCCGGAGATCGCCTTACCAGCTTCAGCGTCGGCGGCCATGGAAGCGGCGGGCGCCATGGCACCCAGTGCAAACAGGCCAGCTACTGCGTAAGTTTTGATGTTCATAGGGGTCACCCTCTCGTTTTCCATTTTCATTTTTCTGGAGTTACAGACTGACATCAAAGCCAGACGGTAGATGCAGGTTTCACTTATAGCACAGCGCACCTTTGGCTCAAATGCGATTTATCAAGTACATCCGTGCGACCATTGTCCCGTTTTACCCCCGAAAGATGTAATAAACAGTACGGATAAACCACAGCAAACCACTCTGGAGACAGCAACATGACCGTAGATGTTCAGGAACTGCCTTGCCGGGAAGGGCACATCGGCGTGCTGACCCTCAACTCCCCGAAAACCCTGAACGCCCTGTCCGAGGATATGGTCAGGCAGGCCCAGGACGCACTCGAGAACTGGGCAGACGACGAGCGCATCTGCCTGGTGGTTCTGCAGGGCAGTGGCGAGCGAGCCTTCTGTGCCGGCGGCAATATACGCGCTCTGTACGACGGCATGACCGGCAACGGCGATACGGAAGCCCCCGGCCGCTTCTTCACCCACGAATACCGGCTGGACTATACCCTGCACCGCTTCCCGAAACCGGTCGTGGCACTGGCCCACGGTGTCATCATGGGCGGCGGCATGGGCTTGTTGGCGGCCTGCCGATATCGCTTGGTCACGCCCGATGTCACCCTGGCCATGCCGGAAATCACCATCGGCCTGTTCCCGGACGCCGGCTCCAGCTGGTTTCTCAACAGGCTACCCGGGCGCCTCGGCCTGTTCATGGGCCTGACCGGCGCCCGCCTGAACGTGAGCGATGCCATGCGCGTGGGCTTTGCCGACTTAATCATCCAACCAGAGCAGCGCGAAAGCCTTGTGACACTGCTGCAGGAACAAAGCTGGGCAGGCGATCCGATACATGATGACATCCAACTGTTCCGCCTGCTCAGCGAACAGGAAGCCGTGGATTACCGCACACTGCCCCCGGGCCACCTGGAACAGCACGAGCAAATCATCGCCAAGCTGGCCACCGGTACCGACTTGCCAGCCATTGTCGATCGGCTGCTGGCCCATGAAAGCAACGACCCCTGGTGGCAGACCTGCATCGAAAACCTGGCCAACGGTTGCCCGGTCACGCCCTGGCTGGTCTGGCATCAGCTGGGCAAGGGACAGCAGATGTCACTGAAAGACATGTTCCGGATGGAGCTGGCCATTGCCATGGAATGTACCCGCCGGCCAGACCTGGCCGAGGGCATTCGGGCATTGCTCGTGGACAAGGACAAGAACCCGCGCTGGTCTTACCCGTCGGTGGCCGACGTCCCCCAGGAAGTGATCGAACAACATTTCCAACCAGTCTGGGATGATTCCAACGATCCCATGGGTCTAAGTTAAGCAGCGCTGAGTGAAACAGGGCTAAGTTAAACTGGCCGGCCGTTTTTACCGAAGTCCGCCAGATAAGCCTGAACCAGCTGCCGCAAACCGGCTTCACCGGCTTTCTGTCCCTGGCAGAATCCCTGCAGACGTAGGGACTGCCACTCCCAGCCCTGCAGCACCGCCTTGCACCAGACATCCGCTTCGTCCCTGCCCGCCAGCCAGCCCATAAAGCCTTCCGAAGCAGACAAGCGGATGAGTACGGGCAAAGCCAGTTCAAAGCCCCGAAAACCATGGGCAAAACTGTGCAAATCCCGCCAGTCGTCCCCGGACAGCAGTTGAGTGGCCGGCAAATCCCGACCAATCTCCATTAACAGTTCCGCGGAAACTGCCTGCCAATGCCGTGGCAACAGCACCTGCCAGTGCTCGGAGAAACGGGCTGCCAGACTGTTGGCGAGCTCGACGCCAGCCCGAGACACCCCATTCAGCATCTGTATCGGGAACTCACCGGTAGAGGCTTCCTGCTGAAGCCCCAGGCGCGCCACCTGCAAACCAGAACGGCGCCAGAAACGAAGCAGCCCCGGCTCACCACCAAAACTGGTCCCCAAATAATCCAGACCACCCTGCCGACAATAGCCCCGGGCTGCCTCAACCAGACGCCTGCCCACGCCCTGCCCCCGACTTTGGGCCAACACAGCAACCCGCACAATACGCAACCCGCACTGGCTGGCCGCCTCGGCAAAACCTCCGTGAGAAGCCAGAGATTGCGCCAGCAAGTGCCCTCGCAGACGACGCTTGCCCAGCATCACCTGCTGCGCCAACGCTTCCGGCAAGCCACCTTCTACCGTTGTCCAGAGCACGCCAACAATTCTCCCCCCGCAACAGGCGAGCCAGCTTTGTGCGTTCGGATCATCCAGCCACTGACGCAAATCCGAAGGCGTGGTGCGATAGTGGGCGTTTACCAACAAGCCAAACGCTTCGGCTAGCTCTTCCTCACTGGCCTCGGCAGGGCGCCAGCTTTCTATCGTTACCGCCTCGCCCGGCAACCTGTTCGCTTCAGGCGTCTCACCGGCATTCAGCAAAAACAGACGGAAAATCAACGCCTCCAGCGGGTCCTCCCGGGCCCAGCGAATCGGCTGGCTGAGTGTTACCTGCTGCCAACGGGGCGTCTCCCGGTCCAGCACCGCCCGAAAGCGCAAGGCAAAGCCCCGGCCGGTGCCCTCGTAGCCATGCACCGTGCTGGCAAACGCCACCCGGGGCCAGCCCAACAGCACCTGGCGCAACGAATGCGCGGGAATGGCGGCTGCCTCGTCCACCATCACCACCTCGGCTTTCGGGCGCTCGGCCAGCAACTGCTGCACCGGCCAGAACCCCAACCGATGGCCTTCAACGGTCAGCAACCAATCAACACCCTGCTCCGCCAGCTGATCGCCCAGCTGCTGCCGGGCGTGCTCAAACAGAGTCCGTACATTCTCAACGGCGGGCGCCGCCACCACGACCTGCTCCCGCCCCGCCAGCAACAACTCAGCCGCTGCCATGCCCAACGCCGCCGACTTACCCCGGCCCCGATCTGCCGTCACCACCAACGGCCTGCGCCGACGCCCCTGACCAAAGCGAACCAGCTGCGCCACCAACGCCCGCTGCTCCGAGGTGGCACCAACACAAAAACCGTCACCCTCTTGCGGCTCAGGCAACGCCGGCAGCTCAGCATGTGCAGCCTTCTTTTGACCTTCCACACGCGTTGCAGATACCCGAATAACGCCCGAAGCCTCCGCAAGAACCCGCGCCTGACGCGCCGCAAACCCATGCCATGGCGCATGCTCCAGCCCCATGCGCTGATAATCCGGATCCGCAAACTCCCCCCACTGCGCCAGCGGCGGCATCAACCAGAACACCAGCCCACCGGCTCTCAACGTACCCGCCAACGCCGCAAACCCATCCGGCGAGTTCCCCCGCCAGCCATCCCACACCAGCACATCCAGCTCCTGGCCGAGCCAGCGCTTGTACTGCTTCGCGGCAATCGCCGGCAAACCAGCTCTGGCAGCATCGTCACTGGCCCCGACCCACAACCCGCAGGCGCTCTGCAGCCCCTCAAGCTGGCCTGCCACCCATGCCCGGCAACAGGCCGGCTCGCCCTCCACGAGAATGAGACGGCGCTGGCCGAGACGGGCTATTTGCTCAATGAAATGCTGCCAATTCAGCTTTGGGAAAGCTCGCATAAGGTCTCATTAACTCCGAGAGAAGCGTTGGGTCGGGTAGGCCTTCAAAAAATTTGCGGAGCCATGGATGGCGGAGCATAAGCGCCACATGGATGTGCCGAAGGAGCGCTTTTTTGAAGGCCTACCCGGCCCAATGCGGGAATAAATGCACCCCACTATTAGGTTAGTCAGCCCAGAAGCAACCCCGATGCAAAACCGATGTCTAATACGTCAGCCAAATGACCGGTAAACTTCAGACAATTATGAGCCACGCCTACTCCCACTGCCAGCAGCCAAGTACAATACCGCCATGCCTAGCCAACCCCAAACACCAGACACCGACTTCCTGCCGGACTACCTCACCGACGAGCAGCGCGACATCATCACCGCCGGCTACGAACACTCGGTGATTACCGCCGTCGCCGGCAGCGGCAAAACCTCCACCCTGGCCTGGCGCATCCGCTACCTGCTGGCCCAGGGCCACGACCTGGACCGCATGCTGGTACTCATGTTCAACCGCAGCGCCCGGGTCGATTTCGAACGCAAATTGCAGTCGGTCTGCCACCAGTCCGGCCTGGCCATCCCGGAAATCCGCACCTACCACGCCATGGGCCTGCGCCTGTACAAGCGTTTCGTGCGCGAAGGCTACCTGCCGGGTTTCTCCGAGAAGATTCTCACCGAACAGGAAATCAGCTACCAGGCCTGGCTGCTGACCCGACGCCTGGCCCCGGAAGACCTGGCCGACGAGATCCGCCGCAACAAGAAAGAATTCGTGGAAACCGCCACCGGATTCATCGACCGCGTGAAAACCACCCTCTCCCCGGCCGACGTGGTGTTCGAGGAACTCGGCTACTCCGACAAACACAAATACCTGGTGGACCTGTTCCACAGCTTCGAGCAATGGCGCAAACGCCAGGGCCGCATCAGCTTCGCCGACATGCTGTATGAACCAGTCATGGCCATTCACCAGAACCCGCCCTTGCAGCGCCTGGTGGGCAACAAAATGGACCTGATCCTGGTGGACGAATACCAGGACACCAACGAAATCCAGCACCTGCTGCTGCGCTACGTGGCCGGCGATCGGGCCCGGGTGACCGTGGTGGGCGACCCGGACCAGACCATCTACGAATTCCGGGGCGCCAAGCCCGAGTTTATCCTGCGCCGCTTTATCGACGAATTCGAAAGCCCCCTGGAACAGACCCTGAGTTACACCTTCCGCTACGGCCACCGGGTGGCACTGCTGGCCAACCACCTGATTCACCACAACACCGGCCGCAAGGACGTGCTCTGCCATTCCCATCCGACCACGCCGGGCACGGACGTGCGCCTGCATCGCAGCGACAACGACGGCGAAACCGTCCTGAACATTCTGCTCAAACAAACCGCCGAACAAAACAGCCAGAGCGCCATCCTGTTCCGGGTCTGGAGCCAAAGCGTGCCCATCGAGCTGAAGCTATTGGCCCGGCAGATTCCCTATCGCATCGACGCCGGCAAGGGCGCGCTGTTCAGCCGCGAGGTACAAGCCATCACCGCCCTGCTGATGATTGTGACCGGCCAAACCAGACAACTGCCCGACCTGGACCGTCTGGAGCTGGCCCGGCAACTCCTGCGTTTTCCTCATGTGGGCCTGAAAGAACCAGAGCTGGAAAACCTGGCCCAGTTCCTCGCCAGCTTTGACGGCGACTGGCACGAACGCCTGCTGGCCATGGATTTCGACGCGCTGGCGCCCATGGCCGCCCGCAAACTGCGTAAACTTGGCGAAGTGCTTGGTCAGCTTCGCAGCTACAAGGGCCCGGTGGCGGGCCTGATCAGCGTCTACGCCGAGCACACCGAGCTGTATGAGGGCATCCGTAGCCTGGCGTTAACCCACGACGCCGCCGAGGAGCGCATCGACACCGTGCAAGGGTTTCGGGATTATCTGAAAAGCCTGGACGTAGATGCCAACGGCGCCATTGACCATCTGCACACCCTGAAACAGCAGGCCGGCGAGAAGCGCGATCACGGCGTGCTGCTGTCCACCATTCACCGCACCAAAGGCCTGGAATGGCCGGTGGTGATCATCCCCGGCCTGCAGGAAAAGTACCTGCCCTACAGCCCGCGCCCCACGGAAAACACCCAGGCCATCCTGGAGAGCGAACGGCGCCTTCTGTACGTAGGCATGACCCGGGTGAAACACGCTCTGCATCTGGTCACCCGCCCGGAAAGCACCCGCCCGCACCTGGACGGCGAGCAGGGCCCGAGCCGATTTGTTCCGGAGGTCTGCTTCGAATTGTGCCGGGAGCTTGGCACAGCGCTTGAGCACCAAAGCCCAAGAGATAAGCAAGCGCTTACTTTGGAGACCCCCTTGACACCCGTCAGCCAGCGCTACGCCGAGCGCGAGGGCGTAACCCTTAAAGGCAGACAACAGCCGACAACAGACCAGCACAAGCCGGTATGGCAGCACAATCGGGTGCAACACGCGGTATTCGGCGCCGGTGAGGTACAAAGCGAAGACCAGACCTCCTTCGAGGTAAAATTCGACAAGGGCGACACCCTGAATTTCAGCAAAAAAAGCGCCCATTTATACTTTTCCCTGCCGGGTGATCCAGCAACCTCCTGATCTCCGTACAATCCCCAACGTTTGAAAGCTATCAATTATTTATCGTTTTTGGCTTACTGCACTACCTTTCCGGTAAGGCAGCACCTGCCGGAAACACCGCCAAACCTGAAACGATACAAATTCAGGTCACGAAAAACAGACAGGAGGTTCAGCATGAACATCATGCGCCCGGCCGCTGCGGCCGTACTTGCATCATCCATCGCCCTGCCAGCCCTGGCCGAAGACCAGCAGAGCATTTCCCTGACGCCGTTCGCCGGCTATCAGCTGTTTGACGACAAGCGGGACCTGGACGAAAGCGCCACCTACGGCATCGGTATTGAATACCGCTTCCTGCCGAACTGGGCGGTGGAAGCCGTGTACTCCCGCGCCGATGCTGACCGCAAATACGTGGGCGGTGAGTCCAAGTTCGAAGAGATCCGTGTCGACGGCACCTACTACTTCGCCGGCCCGGACGCAGCGCTGAACCCGTACCTGTCCGCCGGTGTCGGCCATGCCGATTTCGGCATTGACGACACCGCCAGTTACGCCCACGCCGGCACCGACCACGACGAAACCCGCGTGAACATTGGTGGCGGTGTGCGTTACCACATCAACGACATGGTGTCGGTCCGTGGCGATCTGCGTGAATTCCACGGCGTGGACGAAAGCACCTTCGACACCCTGGCCTCCGTGGGTCTGAGCCTGGCCTTCCACCGCACCACTTCTGAACCACAACCGGCGGATGCTGATGGCGATGGTGTGGCTGATGCCAACGACCGTTGCCCGGGCACTCCGGCTGGCGTACAAGTAAACAGCCAGGGTTGCGAGCTGGACAGCGACAACGACGGCGTTGCCAACAGCAAAGACCAGTGCCCGAACACCCCGGCCGGCGCAGAAGTGAACAGCCGTGGCTGTGAGCTGGATAATGACAACGATGGCGTGGTCAACAGCAAGGACGAATGCCCGAACACCACTCTCGGTGCCGACGTCAACCAGCAGGGCTGTGAAGGTGTGACCGAAACCGTCGAAACCATTAACCTGCGCATCCAGTTCCCGTTGGACAGTGCCGAAATTGGCGACACTTACGATGCTGAAATCCGTGCCGTTGCCAAACACATGGAAAAGCACCCGGAAACCGTTGCTGAAATCGCCGGCCACACCGACAGCCTTGGTGCAGCCACTTATAATCAGCAGCTGTCCGAGCGCCGTGCCCAGTCCGTGGCCGACCGCCTGGTAAGCGTGCATGGCATTGCCGCCGATCGGATTTCCGCTGTTGGCTATGGTGAAACCGAGCCGGTTGCCACCAACGACACCGCCGCTGGCCGTGCCCAGAACCGTCGCGTTGAAGCCCGCATTCAGGTGCTGCGTTAATTCGCACCCTTAAGCGGCTTACCCCCCAGAAACAACGAAGGCGCCCTGGTGGCGCCTTCGTTGTTTTCAGAGCCCTTGTTTTCAAAACACGGGGTTTCACAAACCAGCCATCCGCTGCCTGCTCAGGCAATCTCCTGTCTGAGCGCATCCAGCAGAATGTTCCTGGGTGTCATCGAACGGGAGCAAAAGGTGCCCAGGCGCACCCGATACCCCTGTTCCTGCAGAAACAGCGCATAATCCAGCACCAGCCAAAGCTCCAGCGGTCGACGAAACAAATGGCGCAGCAACTCCAGCCGGCGTACCCGATGCCACAGGCGCTCCCCTTCTGCCTGCCAGTACCGCCAATCAACAACCTCCGGCAGGGCCAGCCCTTTTTTGTCCGCAGCCCAGCGACAGAAGGCCTCGAAATTCTCGTTGTTCAACCAGCCCGGGTGGGACGGAACCGGCCAATACGCATCTACGCCGCGCAGTTTGCGCTGCAGGGCATCAAAACCCAGACGCCAGACGCGCACCCGGGCACCCTGCCGGCGTTCACGCAAGGGCGCGGTGACCGTCTCCTGCACCGCCAGTTTCAGGGCGCTCGTGTCAATCTTTAGCCTACCTGTCCACCCGCCAACAAACCGCGACAGGGGCTGATGCTCGGTGGCCCGGGTTCGCTGATAACAACAGGGAGAAAGCACCAAGCGGGGCGCGCCAGCCTCAACCCCCCGCACCAGCCATTGCCGGTGCAAATCGCCACAGGCATGCAGAGCCACACCCTGGTATCCGGCCGGCCACGGAAGATCTTCTGCCATCACATCCTGGCGGTGGATGGTCACCGGATCGCGATAACGTTCAGCCAGCCGGTTGCCCTCGTCGACCAGAGTGGAGTTCCATTCAAACCCCGTCACTGGCTGTGCGCCCCGGGCTGCCAGGGTTCTGGCCAAATGGCCCTTGCCACAGCACCAGTCCAGAACCGGGCCACACAACGGGCCGGCGGCCGCCGCAAAAGCGCCAGCCTGCAGGCGCTTGCGCCCGGGCATGTCGACCGCCCGAACTTCGGGCAGGGTGGCTTGTTCAGCGCCCCCTGCACTGGCCAGTTCTGGCAGGTGCACCAGCTCCGGCCAACGCCCCAACTCCGGCAACCAAAGCGAGACCTCGGCCGAAAACGATGCCAGGTTATCCTGCCAGTCGTCGCAC
The DNA here is from genome assembly GCA_013393545.1 of Alteromonadaceae bacterium. Next base: position 18,246 of record JABXHG010000120.1, read on the forward strand.
TGCGCTTCCGAAAGAGAGGCCAGCCATTGCGACAGTTCCGGATGGATGGTTTGCCAGCCCGGCTCCGGCTGCATGAACGGCACCGGCCGCCAGAGCCCTTCGTGGCGCCTCAGCCAGCCATCCAGTTGCTGCCAGCGTTGCTGCAAATCCGAGCCCGGCTCATCCTGTTCTTTACCCAGGCCTGCGCCCAATTCAGCTCCCGCCATGGTCAAAAACGATCCGGCCGGAAAGGGTCCAGGTTAACCGACGGCTCCTCGCCTTCCATCACCTGCACGATCACCGAGGCACTGCCAGCGGATAACGTCCAGCCAAAAGTGCCGTGGCCGGTGTTCAAGTACAGGTTATCCCGGCCCGCGCGGCCGATGATCGCCGGGCCGTCCGGTGTCATTGGGCGGAAACCGGTCCAGCTTTCGGCCGCCTCCAGATCGGCACAGCCCGGGAAACGGGACTGCACGGATTTTTTGATGGTGGCCAAACGAGCCTCGGGAATATCCCGGTTCAAATCCGCCAGCTCGACAAAGCCGGTGGCGCGCAAACGGTCCCCCAGGCGGGTGGAAACCACCTTGTAATTGTCATCATGAATGGTGCTGGTGGGTGCCTTCGCCGGATCGCTCAGAGGCACCGTCAGGCTGTATCCCTTGACCGGGTAGATGGAAATATCCACCCCCAGCGGCCGCACCAATTCCGGCGACCAGCAACCGGCACAGACCACCACGGCGTCGGCGGCCAGGGTTTCCATCTGACACTCGGCGTTCTTCAGGCGCACGCTGTGCACCCGCCGGTGATCGGCCAGAAGGTTTTGCACCTCGACGTTGTAACGGAAGGTCACGCCCAGGTTTTCGCAGGTTGCCGCCAGTTCCCGGGAAAACAGGTGGCAGTCGCCGGTGCCATCGGTGTCGTAACGGATGGCGCCATACAACGGGCCGTCACCGGTCATGCCCGGTTCAAACTCTTTCACCTGCTCCGCGCTCAACAGGCTGGCTTCGATGCCCATTTCGGTCAGCAGTTGGTGCAGTTCCCGGTACTCGGCCATGGCTTCGGGCGTACTGGCCAGGTGCAACAAGCCCTTGTGATCGCCATCAAACTGAAGATCATGCTCCTGCTCCAGCGCCAGAAACCGTTCACGGCTGTAAATACCGAGGCGCAACATGGCACGCTTGTTCAACCCGAACAGGCCCGGTGACGTGGCGTAGCGGAAGGTAGCAAACATGAAACGCAGGGCCGCCAGTGACGGCGGCATGCCCAGTTTCAGCGGACCGTCCTTTTGCACCAGCCAGGGCAACGCCTTGAACATGATGTGCGGATCCGCCCAGGGATAAACCACGCCGTAGGAGCGCTGCGCGGCATTGCCCTTGCTGGTTTCATTGCCGGCCACGGCGTGGCGCTCCAGCACCGTGACTTCATGGCCCCGGCGCACCAGTTCCCGGGCCGTGGTAACACCGACCACACCACCACCAATGACAACCACATGCATGGCAACCTCCTTAAAACAGCGTTGGGAGCAGCGTTCTCCGGCTATTTGACGCCGTTTTTCGCCAACAGTTCACGGTATTCCGCCAGCACATCCGGCGATTCTTTCGGGTACTCCGGTGCCAGCTGTTTGAGCTTCTCCGCCAGCAAGGCGGCAATAATGGCCCGGGCCTGAGGCTTTCGGTCGCCGGGAATCATGTACCAGGGGGTTTCATCGGTATGGGTCGCCGCCAGGGCTTCCTCGGCATAAGCCTGGTACACCTCACGCTTCTTCCAGCCCTCGATGTCGGACGGGTCAAACTTCCAGCGCTTGCGCGGCTTGTCCAGGCGCTTGAGCAGCCGACGCTTGTGTTCGTCTTCGGACATGTTCAGCCACACCTTCATAACGCAGGTGCCTTCACTAATCAGGTGATGCTCGAAATCCCGGATTGCCCGGTAACGAGCTCCCCAGTTATACGTTTCCACATCGCGTACGGGCCACACCCGCTCGCCAATCACCGCCTCGTGGTGGCTGCGATTGAAAGCCACCATCTGGCCATAGGCCGGCAGGTAGGGCGTCACTCGCCAGAGAAAATCGTGCGAGCCCTCGACGGAATTGGGGCGGCTGAATGACCAGGCATGGAAACCTCCGGGGTCGGCATAAGTGGCCAGCGTACGAATCAGACTGTCCTTGCCGCTGGTGTCCGGGCCGTGAATCACCAGCAACAACGCCTGTTTCTGATTGGCCCACAACCGACGCTGGTATTCGCCGATCTCTTCCAGGCTGGCCTCAAGCTTGGGCACCTTGCGATCGTCATCGAGAAAAGTCGGGTATTGGTCAAATCCCGGTTTATCGGGGTCCAGAAACCAGGATTTTGCAAACTCCGAATACTTCATCAAGGAAACTCCCTATCGCGGTCTTTAGTAACGGGTATGGGTCAAACTGATATAATCTGCCCCTGAAACGTACACAGTATCATTCTACACGCTGAATTTTTTGACCCAGGCAATTGGAAATGAGCAAAAAACGCCGCGAGATCCCTGTATTCAAGCATCCGATCATCGAGACTCACTGCCATCTGGATTATCTGAAAGACCGCCCTCTGGCAGAAACCCTCGAGCGCACCCGCCAGGTGAACATTGAAAAGGTGATCACCATTGCCGTGTCGCCGGACAACCTGGCCACCGTACGCGAACTCAGCCAGGTGGAGCCCTGGGTATACGGCACCCAGGGCATCCACCCCCACGAGGCGGAGACCTATACCGACGCGGTAGAAGAAGAGATTCGTGCCCACGGCAGCGACGAGAAAATTGTCGCCATTGGCGAGATTGGCCTGGATTACTTTTACGACCACGCCGACCGAGAAGTACAGAAGGAGGTTTTCCGCCGCCAGCTGCAAGTCGCCTGTGATCTGAACCAGCCCGTGGTCATCCACAGCCGCGAGGCGGATGACGACACCATCGCTATTCTGCGGGAGTTCGAGAGCACCCTGAAACGCCGGGGCGTGATCCACAGCTTTACGTCTGGCCCGGAGCTCGCGCAATACGCACTCGACAATGGCTGGTGCCTGGGCTTCAATGGTATAACGTCGTTCAACAAGGCGGAGAACGTGCGCGACATCGTGCGCATGGCGCCCATTGAACAGATTCTGCTGGAAACCGATTCGCCATTCCTGACCCCGGTGCCCTACCGTGGTCGTGAGAACGCGCCTTTCTATCTGCCCTTCGTGGCGGAAACAATTGCCGAGGTAAAGGAGCTACCGTTGGAACAAGTGATCAGCCAGACCTACCAGAATAGCCTGAAAACCTTTTTCCCTGGGTCATGATCAAACGCATCCCCGTTTCTGCATTGAAGGTCGGCATGTACATCACCGACCTCAACAACGATTGGATTCCTCACAACCAGACGCGCAAGAAAGGCGTTATCCGGCGTGAGGAAACCATCGAAAAAATCCGCAGGATGAGGGTCAAACACGTCTACATTGATGTCGGCAAGGGCCTGGACAGTCAGGATTCGGAGTCAGCCGGCGAGGTGGACCAGCGCAACGAAGCCGCACTGGAAGAGGCCGGCGCCCTGAGTCCGGCACTGCAGGCGAAAGTGGATTTTGCCGACGAAATCGTCAAGGCCCAACAGGTACACACTCTGGCCCAGGGGCTGGTGAGCAATTTCATGCACGACATGAAAATGGGCGCCGCGATTGAGGTCGCCCCCATTCACCAGCTGGCCGACGAACTGCAACACTCGGTGCTGCGCAACGCCAACGCTCTGAGCTGCTTGGGCCGAATCCGCGAAAAAGACAACTATCTACTGGAGCACTCAGTGAACCTGAGCGTGCTCATGTCGCTGTTTGGCAGCCACCGGGAACTGCCCAAAGACGCTCTGCACCAGACCATTGTTGGCGCCCTGCTGCACGATATCGGCAAGATACTCACGCCAGACGAGATCCTGCACAAACCCGGCAAGCTGACGCCGGAAGAATTCGAGGTAATGAAGCTCCATGCCCGTTACTCCCGGGACATTCTGGCCAGTACCGAAGGCATTGGTGACATCGCCCTGCTGACCGCCGCGCAACATCACGAGCGGCTGGACGGCAGCGGTTACCCGGAAGGCCTCAAGGGCGATGAAATCACCGAATACGGCCGCATGGTAGCTATCACCGATGTGTACGATGCCATTACCGCAGATCGGGTTTACCACAAAGGGATGACGCCGGTTCAGGGCCTGAAAAAACTACTGGAGTGGAGCGGCGACCACCTGGACCCGTTACTGGTGCAGGAATTCATCCGCTGCATCGGGCTGTATCCGATCGGTTCACTGGTGCTACTGGAAAGTGGCCGTCTGGGTGTGGTGGTGGAAACCAATGAACAGGACCAGCGCCTGCCCGTGGTGCGAGTGATGTACCATACCCGCTTCCGGCTACCTATCCCCGTGGAAACGCTTGACCTCGCCCGCCCCGGCAATCAGGATCGAATCGTAAAAGCAGTCGATCCGGCAGACTACAAGCTGGATATTCGGAAATTCCTGGCCTGACCCCAGAAGGCAATGTTCCCTGTCAGGCTTACGGACGAGCAACCCGGCAACAGGTAACAATACATGATTTCTTCCATCTTCCAGATACTTGGCGGTCTGGCGCTGTTCATGCTGGCCATGGAAATGATGACCAACGGCCTGAAAAACGCCGCCGGTCACCAACTGCGCCATCTGCTCGGCACCTGGACGAAAACCCCTATGCGCGGCTTGATGGCCGGGGCGGTGATCACCGGCATCGTTCAGCACTCCGGCGCAGTCACCGTGGCCACCATCGGTTTTGTCAACGCCGGCCTGCTCACTCTCAAGCACTCTCTCGGGGTGATCTTCGGCTCCAACATCGGCACCACCATGACCGGCTGGCTGGTCAGCCTGGTGGGGTTCGGCTTCAAGATCGAAGCCATGGCCCTGCCCCTGCTGGCCGCTGGTGTAGGCTTGCGCATGATCAGCAAGGTGCCGCGCAACCAGTTTCTGGGGGAGTCGCTGGCCGGCTTCGCGCTGTTTTTCCTCGGCCTGTCGATTCTCAAGACCGCCCTGGAAGGTGCCGCCGGCGGCTTCACCGATGGCGGCATGATCACAAGCGACTATGGCCTGCCCATGTTCCTGCTGATCGGCCTGGTAGCCACCGTGCTTACCCAGTCTTCCAGTGCGTCGCTGGCCATTGTGCTGACAGCCGCCGCCGGTGGCCTGATCGGGCTGGAAGACGCCGCTGCTGCCGTCATCGGTGCCAACCTGGGCTCCACCTCTACAGCGGCACTCTCGGCTCTTAAAGCCACCGCCAACGCCCGGCGTCTGGCCATTGGCCACATCCTTTTCAATCTGGTGACCGGCGCCATCGCTCTGCTGATCATGCCCGGCATGCTCTGGGCGGTGGGAGCAGTGACCGATGTACTGGAGCTGGAATCCAATCCGGCGGTGTCGCTGGCCATCTTCCACACTCTGTTCAATGTGCTGGGCGCGGCGGTGATGCTGCCGTTCACCGCGCCTTTTGCCCGTTTTCTGGGCCGGTTGTTCCGCAGCAAGGAAGAGGATAACGCGCAGCCGAGATATCTGGACGACACGCTGATTACCACGCCGGAGCTAGCCATTGGCGCGGTGGACCAGGAAATGAAACGGTTGATTCGCCACACCCGGGGCCTGTTGCGGGTGTGCCTGGACCGGGAGGCGTTGAACGAGGCGCAGATTGGCCCGAAAGCCGATGCCATCCGCAACCTGAACGCGGCCATTACCGACTACATCGGCCGGTTGAATGCGGAAAAAATGCAGATCTCCATTGTCGAGGCCATGGCGATCAGTTTGCGCACCTGCCGTTACCTGGCCGAAGCCACGGATCTGGCGCCAAAGCTGCTGGCCATGCGCCGGCTGAGCAACCGCACCGATTTTGCCAGCCTGGAAGAAACCCACCAGCAGTACCTGGATATTCTGCGGGACCTGGTGGCCTCCGAACAGCCAGCACCGGAAGTGCTTGCCCGGGCAGAAGAGCTCTACCAGGCGTTGAAAAGTGAGACCCTGCAGTTAATGGTACGCCACACCAGTGCCGCCGGCCCCGGCGAGCAAATGCTGGATACCCTGAGCGGCATTCGCCGCCTGTCTGACCAGTGGGCGAAATCCCTGCACTGGCGCTCAGCCACCGATCTACTCAACCAGGAGCGGGAGTTCCACGATCACGACAGGTTCTCGGAAAACCCGCAGTAACGGTTTCGGCCCTGGCGCTTGGCCTGGTACATGGCCTGGTCCGCCTGCCGGAGCAGCTGGTCGGCATCCAGCTCTTCGGCTTGCGGGTACAGGGTGTAACCCACGCTGATGGAAACCTCCACGCTGTGGTCAGCCACCCAGGCCGGCTCCACCACCGCTTTCAGCAGGCGGTCGAGCAGCGATTCCAGTGCCTCCTGGCCATCGACGTTGACCGCAATAGCGGCAAACTCATCACCGCCCAGCCGGGCCAGGGTATCTTCCTCGCGCAGGACCTCGCGCATACGCCGGCCCATTTCAATCAGCAGTTCGTCGCCAGCATCGTGGCCGAAAGCATCGTTAACCGGCTTGAACTCGTCCAGATCAATGTAGATTACGCCAAGCTGGTAACCGTGCCGGCTGGCCTGGGCCATGGACTGGTGCAGGCGCTCGGCAAACAGCACCCGGTTGGGCAGGCCGGTCAGCGCATCGTAGTGGGCCATGGTGCGCAGCTTTTTCTCGGATTCCTTCAGGCGGGTGATGTCACTGAACACACCGACAAAATGACTAAGCTGTTTTTTGTCGTCGAACACGCTGCTCAGGGTCAGGTTCAGAATCAGCCGTTGCCCGTCACGACTGCGACTGCGGAATTCGCCGCTCCACACCCCGTGCTTGCGCGCCGCCACCAGAATGGCACTACCCTCATCCACCGGCATGGGCGGCAGGCTGCCAACCGACTCACTGCGTTCGCGGCCAGTGATCTGCTGATAGGCCTCATTAGTATCGATCACCACACCGTGGGAGTCGGTAATGAATATGGCTTCCCGGGCATTATCGAACACCTGCACAGCCAGACGCATACGGTCTTCGGCTTCCTTGCGCCGGGTGATGTCGTACCAGGAACACAGGATAAACGGCACTTCAAAGCCCTGTTCGTACACCGGCGCCAGGGTCATATCGACCCAGACATCGCTGCCGTCCGAACGGACAAACACCCATTCGGTGTTTACCGCATCCCCCAACTGAGTGCGGCGCAACAACATGTCGAGCTTTTTGGCGGAGATTTCGTCATCTGGCTGAGTATCCGGCGAAAACGCCGCCAGGCTTTTCCCCAATAACGAAGCCTCAGCGGTATAACGCAACAACTTGATGGCCGCCCGGTTGCAATCCACCAGCTCGGTACCACGCAGCATCAACATCGGCTGCGGCCAGCTGGCCACCAGCTCCCGCTGCCGCCGTTCTTCCCTGGCCAGCTGCCGGCGCTTACGGCCCAGCCAGACGCTGGTAAACACCAGCAGTACAAGCAGCACCGCCACCGCCGTAATCCAGGCCCGGTACTGGTGAAGCACGTCCACCCAGGTAATCCGTGGCGCCTGATCATAGGGTGCGACCCGGAGAGTACGAGCCAGGTCTTCCACGGCCCGGTAATCCGCCGGCGGCGAGAAGCCCGCCAGACCAGCCGCCTGCGCCGCCGGGTGGTCCGGCTCCAGGGCAAACAGGGCAGAGGCAATGCGACGTATCAGACGATCATCCACGTGAGGCAGAGAAACCAGCGGCCATTCCGGATACAGACGGGTAGAGATCCGGAACGGATAACCAGTGAGCTTCTGCGGGTTGATCACCTTGAGTTGGTCGGCCAGCTCCGGCGACTGAACCAGACGCTCTTCCAATACCCCGGAGCGAATAAAGCCAACGTCGGTGTCGCCATTGATCACAGCCCGGATTACCCGGTCATGATTGCCCAGGTACAACACCTTGCTGCTGCGCCGGACATCCATACCCACAGTCGTCAACTCCAGAGCCGGCGCCTGATAGCCGCCCATAAAATGCACACCGGGCGAGGCAATGCTGGCACCCTTGATGTCTTCCAACGTCTGAATATCTTCCCGGTCGGCACGGGTGAATATCAGCCCGCCGATGCTGCCGGTACTCTGACCCTGCCAGTCGCGCAGCAGGGTGGCCAGCACACCGGTCAGGCTACGTTGGCTACGAATCAACAGGAAATGGCTGGGATTGGTCAGGAACAGATCAACCTGGTTGGTGGCAATGGCGCGGTTCATGGCCTCCTGATCATGCACCGCCAACCGAACACGAATGCCGGTTCGGTTGCTCAGGTAATCCACCAGCGGCTGATACTGCTGGTGCATGAGCGCATCTTCCCGGTAATCCAGAACCGCCAGCGTCAGGGAATTGTCCACGCTCGAGTGCATGGGCTGGTTCTGCTCACGAGCCTGCACAGCCGAAGCCGCCAGCATCATCAACCAGACCAGTACCAAATAAGACAACCGATTCATGCCAGACTCCCGGGCAGATAGTCACGGGTGCACAGGTTGTCCAGATCCGGCACGGTATCAATCAGGCCTTCCTGCGCCAGCATATTGGCCAGCCGCCCGGCCACTTCCTCTACCCGGCCGCCGGCTGCCAGATAGCTGCGATTGGCGGGCAACTGCGGCAGCATGACCGAGGCCATGGCCTCGCGCACGGCCTCGGGGCTGACGCCCTGGCGGGTGGCAATCCGATAGACCGCATCGTGTCGATTACGCACCAGATGCTGAAGACCCCGGAAGTGCCCACGCACCAGATCGGCGATCGCATCCGGCTTTTTACGCTCGGCCTCGCGACGCACCACCAGCAGATCAGAAATGGTATCGGGAATCTCGCTGCTGTCGAACAGGCGAATGGCTCCGGCTTCCTCCAGCCGGGAAGCCACCGGCTTGTAACCGACCGACACATCAATCACCCCCTGATGCCAGGCCTCCAGGTGTTCACTGACCGGCATATCCACTATCGAAATCTGCTCAGTACTCAGCCCTGCGCGCTCCAGCATGGCCAGCAACACTACCCCGGAAACCCCGTTCAGCTCCACGCCCACTGAACGGCCCACCAGGTCCGACAGTTCGGTGATCTCCGGGCGGGCCAACACCATATCCGAGCCCACCGACACATTGGTGACGGCCACCACTCGCACCGGCACACCCTCGGCAGACACCCGCAGGGCTTCATCCAGCGTTAAGGCTGCAGCGTCCAGTTCGCCGGACAACATGCCGTCGATCGAATCCCGGGCGGCCCGGCCCTTGGTCAACTGCACCGTGGCCGGCAACCAGTCAAACTCTTCAGCCAGATACAGGGTTTCGTAGCCAATCCAGGGATGAACGCCGGTTATCAGCGGCGACGGACGGGCGCAGCCAACCAGGCTGCCGGTCATTGCCGCCACGGCGGACAGCTGTAGCGACAATTGAAGGAAAGAGCGACGGTGCATTCATTGCTCCGGGCGATGGATGAGTCCGGTTAAAGTGTAAACTATTGTTACTATAACCGACTACGTAACCAACGCATTGAATCGAATCAATTTCACTCTCTTTTTTCGATATCGCTCAACCCATCGACAAGAACACGCCCATCAGAACCGGCGACAGAAAGGACAAAAGGAAGCCGGAGGCAATGGCCACCGGAACGCAGGTGAGCCCGCCGGAGCTGCGGATCACCGGCAGGGTAAAGTCCATGGCGGTGGCACCGCCATAACCAATGGCGACCGCCGGCCGGGCACCGATCACCAGGGGGATCAACGCCAGGGCAATGATTTCCCGCAGCACGTCGTTCAAAAATGCCACCCCGCCCCAGGCCGGGCCCAGGGCATCGCCGATGACAATACCGGAGAGCGAATACCAGCCGAAGCCGGAGGCCATGGCCAATGCCTGGTGCCAGGGCACCTCAAGCCAGGGCGCCAGAGCCAGCCCGGCCAGCAGAGAACTGACCACCAGCACCGCCGCGATGCCCAGCCCCTGTCTGTTCATCAACAACTTGCGCAGCGACAGGCCGGCATTGCGCAGCTGCAAACCAATCAGGAACAGCAAGAGCATCAGCGCGCCAGTGGCCACGTCTTCCACCAGAGGCAATGACGGGAACAGGAAATACCCCAGCAGAACCCCGGCCAGGACTGCCAGCAGCGGTTTAAAGCCGGCCATGAACAGGCGTCGATACCCTGGGCGCTCACCGGCGCTGCCGGCCTCTACCGCCATTGGCTGCCAGCGGTGGAACAGCCACAGGCCAGCCACGTTGGCCACCAATAAAACCAGCACCAGACTGGTCACCTGAACGGCCATGGCGCCAAGCTGTTCCAGCAGCCCCTGCATTTGCCCAAGCCCCAGACCCAACAGGCCGAGAATGAAATACACCAGGGTTTCGACGGTGTAGTGAATCACCGTCATCAGCCGGCGATTGGACAAGGCAATGGCGAACCCCAGAAACAGGGGCGCCAGAATCAGCAGGGCACCGGTCAGCATGACAGCCTCGAAACAGGGGGATTAGCGGTGGGAAATTCAGTGCAGATTCTGGCCGGAGCGGTCCTGCACCAGTACCCAGGGGGCAATAACCACGGCCCAGAGTTCGGCGTTGCGATCGTACCAGGCACGGGCCAGATCCGGGGAGACCTCGCCCACCTGGCCGGCGCTCAGCCAGTGTTCAAACTGTGCCTTGTTGTCGGCGGAAAGCTGGGCGGCCACGTTCAGCAGGTCCAGCTCCGGGGCCACGCGCACCACCTGACCACGGGCGTAGTAGGTTTGCAGCTCGTGCCAGTGGATCCGGGAGGTTTCCAGATTGAGTTTGGCTTTGAGTTCTTCCGGGGATTCGGCAGATGACATGTTGACCTCGTTTAACCTGATTTTCCGGCGCGCAGACTACCGTAAATCGAGAGAGTTCGCATCCGGCTGGCAGTTCACCAACGCACGAATCTGGTCCCCGAGGGTCATCGGGTCAAACGGTTTCGGGATCACGCCAATGGCGCCCATGGCCCGGTATTCCTCCACCTCCGACGGTTGCAGGCGGGCGGTCATGAACACCGCCGGCACTTTCAGACCCTCTGGCCGGTTGCGCAGGGCCTGCAGGGTTTGCGGGCCATCCATGCCCGGCATCATCACATCCAGCAACACCAGGTCCGGCTCAAAGTCGTCAATTTGCGCCAACGCCTGCTGGCCGGATTCGCACAAACACGTCTCAAAACCGCCAACATCCACCAACGCCAGCTCGGCCACGGCGCGGATGTCCGGGTCGTCTTCCACGTACAGAATCCGGTTCAGCGGTTCACTGGCCATTCCCTATTCCTCCGCCTTTTCTGTCTTGCTGGCAATATGCACACCCAGGCGCTCAAGAAGGCTCTGGCAGATGTCATCCTCCTGCCGCCCCTCGGCAATGAGTGCGGCAGCGCGCATGATCAGCCTGTCATTGCGCACAGCATCTTTCTGTAAAAAGTGCACGGCGCCGATCAGTTCGCGCAAATCCAGTGACAGGCGCCACTGCACTTTCAGGCGGTTGCCATAGGCCTGTGCCCACTCCTGCAGGCACTGTTCGGCCTGGTCTTCCTCAAGTTTACCGCCCTTGCCGACAAATTGGTTCATCACCGAAATCACCGCCAACTCACCCACGCGACTCAGCAACCCGGCTTTCTGGAACATTTCCGGGCGCTTACGCATGGATAGGGCAATGCGCTGGGCCTCACGCCCCACTTTCAGCGCCTGCTCCTGATACTCCGAGGCCAGTTTTGCCAGCTCCGGCGACTGGATTTTGCGCCCGACATCCAGCGACATGGCCAGAGCCTGGTTCAGCGCCATGGGCACACCCATCAGATTAATGGCGTCTTTCACGCTCTCCACCGGTTTGCCAGTGCGCCGAAACGAACTGCCGTTGGCGACATCCAGCAGCCGGGTCACCAGCGCCGGCTGTTCACGCCAGCGCTCAGCCAGGTTGGCCGGCGAGAGTTCATCAGCCCGGGCCATCAGCTCCATGATCTCCGCCGGGTCCTGTTCGCCGGGCAGCTGGATAACATGCTCGAGGGATTCCTCGAGCATCGTCTGCAGGTTCAGCTCGTTTTCAGCCACCGGGCCCGGCTCAATCAGGGCAGCCAGCCGTTCATGCACCATTTCCACGCTGAAGGGCTTGGTGATATAGCCACTGATGCCATAGTGGGCGGCCTTGAGCACGGATTCCCGGTCTGAACGACCGGACACCATCACAATGGGCAAATCCTTGTCGCGTTCGCGCAAGTGCCGGACCAACTCAAGACCGGAGCCGTCTGGCAGGTTCCAGTCGGTGATTACCAGTTCGAACGGCTGTCGGCTGGCACCCGCCATGGCGTCTTCCAGGTTGCGGAACTGTTCAACCGTGGCGCCCGGATAGGCGCTGGCGATCACGGTTTCCAGCAGCTCTCCCACCAGTTCATCGTCTTCAAGTACCAATACGTTCATGCGCCGGTTCCAAACATCCGTTAATCGTCGCCAAACACGGTAACACCGTTGCGCCCGGCGCGCTTGCGTTGATACAGCGCCTGGTCGGCGGCATCGATGGCATCGTCGCCGGTCACATGGTGATTGATGGCGGCAATGCCCGCCGAGAGGGTCACGCCGAAGGCCTCTTTGCTGCAGTTAAACGTCAGCTGCCGGAAGGCTTCGGCAATGTCGGTGAACAGCTGGCGTGCCGCTTCGGTGTCGCAGTGCGGCAGCACCACCAGGAACTCCTCGCCGCCGTAACGGCCGATCATATCGGTCTCCCGCAAGCGGTTACGCAGTGTATTGGCCAGAGCCTTGATCACCACATCACCACACCGGTGGCCGTAGGTATCGTTGATCTGTTTGAAATGGTCCAGGTCCACCATCACCACGCTGGCCGGATGGCCGTCGCGCCGGCAACGGGCCAGCTCTATCTCCGCTTCCTGCTTGATCAGTGAGTGCTTGAGCAGGCCGGTCAGGCTGTCGCGGTTCATCAGGCGGAACAGCTGCCGGGCGCGGAAACAGCGGATGCGCACCGCCCGCACCAGGTAGCCGTCGGACACGGGTTTGGTCAGAAACTCATCCGCCCCCCCGGGACAGGGCTTCCAGCTGGTTTTCCCGGTTGTCTTCAGAGGACAGGTAAATAATCGGCAGGCTCAACCATTGGGGATCAAACCTCACCATGCGCGCCAGGGTCACGCCGGAGTGGCGGCCCAGTTGCACATCCATCAGCAGGATATCCGGCCGGAAACTGGATAGCTCAGTCATCAACCGCATGGGGTCTCTGACCCAGCACACATCGATACCGGCCGAGCGCAAGACCAGAAAATAGTGCTCCGCCAGTTCCGGGTCGTCCTCCACCAGCACCACGCGGCCCTGAACCCGGGTGCTGCGTTCCAGCGCCAGGTAGTCGATACGCTCGGCCAGCTCCGGCAGATCCGGAGAACGGCCGAAAAAACCATCGGCGCCAAGTGCTGCCACCTGATAGCGGCTGTCGAAGGACACGTCTTCACTCAGGCACACCACCGGAATGCGCTTTACGTTTTCCCGGGGGCTGGCATCACGCCGGGCCATCACCCCGGCCAGGCGATCATCGGCACACAGGATCACGGTGGCCACGCCGGTTTCGCGGGCCAGTGTGTCGATAATCTGTGCGTCGGTGCCCGTCATCAGCTGGCAGTCAAAGCCGTAGGCCGACAGCGCGCCGATCAGCCACTGATGATCAGTGTCGTGCGCGGGCACAATCCGCACGGCCACCTTCAGGCCATGACTACCTTCGGTACGTTCCGCAGCGCCACTGGCGGCGTCATCCTCCGCCACCGGCATTGGCGGGCTTTCCAGCATGGTACGAAGCGCCAGAATTTTCTCCACCGCCAGGCTGGACACCTGCTGCTCAGCCCCTGCGGCGGCCTGAGCCTTTAGCATTTTTTCCAGACTGCGGGCGGCCTCGCCCATTTCCGGAAAGCCGAAGGTGCCGGCAGAACCCGCCAGCCGGTGCAGGCGGGCGCAGACATCTGCCATCACGGTCTGGTCAAAGCCCTGCTCCCGCATGACTTGTGCCCGGCGCTCGAGTTCTTGCAGATCCCCGGCAGCCCTGGCGGCGAATCGCTTACGCAAATCCGCCAGACGGGATGACACATCGCCGGAGGCGGCTGAATCCTTGGTCATTGTTCTATCCGGGTTTCGTTTGGATTGGTTGACATAATCCTCTATTCTCCGGCTCATAAAAACACGTTTGAACGGCCGGTGCCATCATCACTTGGGGTTAGTTTGCCTTGAAAAACCTGTCCTTTGGCAGCCGCTTTGCGGTAATTGCCGTCTGCAGCACGGTGTTGACCGTCGCTTTGCTGGCCACCTCGGCCTACCAGCAACTGGTAGCGGATTTCGAAGAGGTGCTGACCCAACGCCAGCAACTGGAAACCGAAACCTACGCCAGCCGGGTCAACCAGCGGCTGCAGGTGCGCCTGGCCGCACTCGGTGCCCTGGCGGCGCAACTAACCGACGGTGAGCAGCTGCTGCCAACCGAGCAATTAAACAATATTTTACGCCGCCAGCCCCTGTTGGCTGGGTACTTCGATCTGGGCCTGCTGGTATTTGACGCCAATGCCGTGGCGATCGCCGAAGACCGCTATGTGGAGGGTCGGCTGGGAACAGGCTACGCCGACCGGGCCCATTTCAAAGAGGCGATGGCCAGCGAGACTCCCTACATCAGCCGGCCGATTATTGGCCGCACGACCGGTGTGCCGCTGATTTCCTATCTTTACCCGATCCACAGCGACCAGGGCAAACTGCTGGGCTTTGCCGGTGGCAGCATCAACCTGACCAGCACCAATTTATTGCCGGACCCGAGCCAATTTCAGGGTGAAGCGATTTTTAAAGTACTGGACACCCAGCATTTTACCCGGATCGACACCATCGACCCGAACAACCTGATGCCCGACCTGCCCGATCCGGGCCAATCGGCCCTGATTGACGCTGCGTTGTCCGGCATCACCTCCGGCGTGGTGACCGACGAAAACGGCAAACGCTGGATTTACGCTACCCGCCACCTCGAACGGGTAGGCTGGCTGTTCCTGCGGGCCGCCCCCTATGAGCAGGCGCTGGCGCCTGCGCGGGCCTCGTTTACCCAGTTCATCGCCATCAGCGTGATTGTCTTGCTGGTGATGGCGGTGCTGGTGATGGCCCTCTCGCGCCGTGTGTCGGGCCCGCTGGAAGTAATGGCAACAAAGATGCGCCGAATGACCGACCACATGGACAAGCCCGGCCGCCTGGATGAACGCGGGGCACCGGAAATCCGCAGCGTGGCGCGAGCGTTCAACCAGCTAATGGATGAGCGGGACGCCCTGGACAACATGAAAAGCCACTTTGTTTCCAATGTCAGCCACGAACTGCGAACGCCGCTGACGTCCATCAACGGATCACTGAAATTGCTGGCCTCCGGCAAAACCGGCGAACTGCCGGACAAAGCCGGCCGCATGGTGCAGGTGGCACTGCGCAATTCCGAACAGCTACAACGGCTAATCTCCGACCTGCTGGACTTCAACAAGGCCCTGGCCGGCCAGCTGGAAGTGCATTTGCAAGCGGTGGCAACCGAACAGGCCCTGCAACATGCCGCCAGCGCTGCACGCGCTTACGCCCGCAATCACGAGGTTTGGCTGCATGTGGAAGACACCGGCGCACTGCAGGTGCTGGCCGACCCACACCGTCTTCAGCAGATTCTCGACAATTTCATCAGTAACGCCTGCAAGTTCAGCCCGGAAGGCTCCACTGTATGCCTGAGCGCCAACCCACACGGGCAACAGAGGGTACGAATCACGGTCAGCGATGAAGGCGCCGGGGTGCCGGAGCACTTCCTGCCCCGACTGTTTTACCGCTTCGCCCAGGCTGAATCCGGCTCCAGCCGCGCCAAGGCCGGCACGGGCCTGGGGCTGGCCATCTGCCAGGAACTGGCGCATTTGATGAATGGCGAGGTTGGATACTATTACCGCGACGGCGCCCATTTCTGGGTGGAGTTGCCGCTGATCAGTAAAACCTGAAACACACAAAAAAGCCGGCACCCAAAAGGTGCCGGCTTTCCCTCCTTCAGGCTGAACCCCTTTCAACCATCAGGCATTCTTCAGCATCTCCCGCACCACGTAGTGCAGAATACCGCCATGCTTGAAGTACGTGGCCTCGTTCGCGGTGTCGATGCGCGATTTCAGCTCACAGGTTTCGGTTGAACCGTCCTTGTACTTCACGGTCATGGTCAGGGTCTGGCCCGGGGTGATTTCACCCGACAGGCCTTCGATGCTGATGGTTTCCTCACCAGTCAGTTTCAGGCTCTTGCGGTCCGTGCCTTCCGGGAACTGCAGAGGCATCACGCCCATACCGATCAGGTTGGAGCGGTGGATGCGCGCGTAAGACTCGGCCACCACGGCTTGCACGCCCAGCAGGCGGCTACCCTTGGCATCCCAGTCGCCGCTGGAGCCGGTTCGCTCTGCCTTTCCGCCCTTGACCTCCAACCGCCTGCCCTGCCCCTCACACTTCCGTGCGGGCGTGGAGGTCGGCTTGCGC
>JABXHG010000121.1 GCA_013393545.1 Alteromonadaceae bacterium
TTTTGTTCAAATTTTACGTTTTTAATTCAGGGGGTGAACGGCGGCCGTCACAGCACTTCGTATCCGCAAGTCTCGAGGATGTTCCCGGTTAGCTCAGTGGGTAGAGCACGGGACTGTTAATCCGTTTGTGGCTGGTTCGGGCCCAGCTCGGGGAGCCACTTATTCCAAAAAGCCGCTGACCAAAATCAGCGGCTTTTTTCGTTTTATCCCTCACTCACCACGGTAAATGCCCCGCCAGCGATCACTTTGCCTGCCATACGGGCACTAAACCGACATTGAACCGCTCCGGGTTGAGCCACATCCTCGGTCACAAACACTTCCACTGTCTCTCCGGCAGGCACCGATGGCACCGCGCATTGCAGCGAGCGCACCATTACAATCACCGCCTTGCGCAACGGCTCTCCCCCAAGCGCCAGCTTGCGACAGGCCATTAGCTGAGCCGCGTATTCAAGCATGGCCCAGGCCGGCAGGCGTTGCTCGCTGGCTAATGGGTGCCGACCGTCAATAGTTACCCGTGTGCGCGCACCCGACTGGTATAACGCCAACTCACTAACCAGCCGCATGCTGTCGGCATGGGGCAGTTGCTGATAAAGCTCACCGGCCGGCCGGTACTCCGGCGAGGGTTGATTTTGTGGTTCGTCCACCTCCGGCTCTTCCCGCCCAACAGTAAACACGCCTTTGGCAACAGTCTTTTCACCGACCTTGCAGGCCAGACGCCAGCTTTCACTGTCCTTCTCCCTGACCGCTACTTCAATAATCTGGCCAGGCTGAACCGGCTCCAGCAAACGCAACTGTTGCACCGCGGACACGGAAACGCCGACCAATTGCTCCAGCTGGAGCGCCAGTTTTTCGATAAGTACCACCGCCGGCACCAACGGCATGCCGGGAAAATGTCCTGGCAGTGCCGGATGATCCGGCGAAATTTCTACGCTGAAATGCATGATTCGGGGTAACCTGAAGGATTCAGTAAAAAAGGGTCCTGTGCTATAGTCACGCGCTATATCTACAGGTTGGTTGTTACTGTTTCTTAATTTTCACGATTCTGGCACAGAGTTCTGGAAGCTGACAATGAAGAAGGTTCTGGTCGTACACTATTCGCAGAGCGGGCAGCTCGATAGTGTGGTAAAGGAGTTTACGAGACCACTGGTCGAATCGGATGACATCTCGGTGACATTCGAGAACATACGGCCAGTCACGGATTTCCCATTCCCCTGGCCGTTTTTCACGTTTCTCGACACCTTTCCGGAATGCGTTTACCAGGACGCGCCGCCTATCCATGACCCGCAAATCAGCGGCGAAGAGGATTTTGACCTGGTGGTGCTGGCCTACCAGGTCTGGTTCCTGTCACCGTCACTACCGATGACTGCCTTTCTTCAGCACCCCGTGGCTGGCAAACTGCTTAATGGCAAACCGGTGGTCACACTGATTGCCTGCCGGAACATGTGGCTGATGGCCCAGGAAGATATGAAAACCCGGCTGGCAGAACTCGATGCCAACCTGGTGGGCAACGTGGCCATGGTGGACGAAGCTGGCTCGGTACTGAGCTTCTTTGCCACGCCCTTATGGGTTCTGACCGGCCACAAGGGCCCGTTCTGGGGTGGTTTGATTCCCCGGGCCGGTGTTGCCGAAAAAGAAATTGCCGCCAGCGAACGCTTCGGCCGGCGCATCCGGGATCGTTTACGATTCAGGGGCGAGGTGTCTGCCGACATGTTCCACGGGTTGTCGGCCGTCAGCATTAATGCCGGGCTGATTTCCAGCGAAAAGACCGCCAAACGGGCCTTTCGCCTGTGGGGCAAGCTGTTTCGCTCACTCGGGCCGCGCGGTGCCTGGCAGCGCAAGCCGTTAGTGGCCTTCTACTCTGTATTTCTGATCGGGATGATCCTCACCGTGGTACCGGCGGGGATGATTATCAAGAGGCTGCTGGCACCGCTGACGCGCAGCCGCATTGCACGGCAAAAAGCCTATTACAGTGCCCCGTCCGGGGAGTAACCACCGACATGTTTCACACCCGGCTTTTGCCGGCTATTGAGCAGTTTTAGCCATGAAAAACGTATACATCACCGCCATCGCCGCCGCCCTGCCCAACGACCCTGTCAGCAATGACGACATGGAACCGGTGCTGGGTCAGGCCGGCGACCAGCCGTCACGTGCCCGGCGAGTCATTTTGAAAAGCAACAAGATCAAGACCCGCTATTACGCGGTTGATCCCAAAACCGGCGAACGCACCCACACCAACGCCGAGTTGACCGCCGAGGCGATTCGCGCGCTGGGAGCGCCCTATGCCGAAACCCTGGATTGTCTGGTATGCGGTACCAGCCTGCCCGACCAGCTAATGCCGAACCACGCGGTGATGGTGCACGGTGAACTGGCCAACCCGCCCTGCGAGGTAGTTGCCACCGCCGGCGTCTGCCTGGCCGGCATGTCGGCGCTAAAATACGGCTGGATGTCGGTCGCCACCGGCCAGCACCAGCGGGTGGTCAGCACCGGTTCGGAAGTAGCCTCGGCGGTGATGCGCGGCAAACTGTTCGAGCCGGAAACCAACGCCGCCCTGGACACTCTGGAGAAAAAGCCGGAAGTGGCCTTCGACAAGGACTTTCTGCGCTGGATGCTGTCCGACGGCGCCGGTGCCGTGGCGCTGGAGCCAACGCCTGCGGACCAGGGATTATCTCTGCGCATCGACTGGATCGACATCCGCTCCTTCGCCAACCAGCTGGATGCCTGCATGTACGCCGGCGCCCGCAAACGTGATGACGGTAATCTTGAGAGCTGGAAAGACCTACCCCACGAGACCTGGCTGAAGGAATCGATCTTCGCGGTCAAACAGGATGTCCGGCTGCTAAACGACAACATCATTGCCACCACCATCGAACAGTATCTGCCGGATGTGATGGAAAAATATGGCATCGGCGCCGACGACATTAACTGGTTCCTGCCTCACTATTCGTCAGGGTACTTTCGTGAACGTGTCTATGACGGCATGAAAAACGGCGACATGGAGATCCCGTTCGAGCGCTGGGCCACCAACTTGCCACAAAAAGGCAACACCGGCTCCGCGTCCATCTACATCATGCTTGAAGAGCTGTACCGCTCCGGCAAACTGGAAGCGGGCCAGAAGCTGTTGTGCTGGGTACCGGAGAGTGGTCGCTTTTCGTCCTCGTTCATGCTGCTGACCGTTTGTGACGGCCAGGATAAACCATGAAGCTGGACGAAGTCCCCCAGGACGATTCGAAATCGTTCGAAGGCCAACGCAAGCGCCTGTACGCCCGCAACGCCGATGGTGAATACACCACGGCGCTATCGAGCGGCTGGGAGGCGGAAGACGTGGTGCTGGACCAGGCCGTGGAGGAGTACAAGCGTTTTACCCGCGAAGCACGCCAGCGGGTCAAACAGGGCCTGTCCTCGCCACTGGAGTACCACATGTGCGCCCATCGCATGGATCTGACCGTGCTGGCCCAGGCCACCGGTTTTTTCCGCTGGCAAGTCAAGCGTCATCTGAAGCCGTCGGTTTTCAACCGCCTCGGGCCCGGCAAACTGGAACGCTACCAGGAGGCGTTCCAGATGAGCGCCGAGCAATTACGAACTCTCCCGCCAGACGACCAGTAATCACATGACCGATTTTGACCACCAGCAAACCGCCCACTGCGAAAGCGGCGCCGTTGCCGCCCTGTTACGCCACAATGGCCTGGACTTGTCCGAGCCCATGGTGTTCGGGCTGTCCTCCGCTCTCACCTACGCCTACATTCCGCTGGTGAAGATGGGGGGCATGCCGCTGTTGGCCTACCGCATGCCGCCCGGGCGCATCATTCGGGGCCTGAGCAAACGCCTCGGCATCCGCTTTCATTTCGAACGCTTCCGCAAACCCGCGGACGGCACGGCGGCGCTTGATCACTATCTGAGTCAGGGCTATCCGGTAGGGCTGCAGGCGTCTGTTTACTGGTTGCCTTATTTCCCGGAAAACATGCGTTTTCACTTCAACGCCCACAACCTGGTGGCTTACGGAAAAGACGGCGACGATTACCTGATCAGCGATCCGACCTTTGAACAACCCATGCGCGCGCAAACCCAGGCGCTGCAACGGGCCCGCTTTGTCAAAGGCATGCTCGCGCCCAAGGGGCTGATCTATTACCCGGAGCCAATCAACACCGCACCGGATCTGAGCCGGGCCATTCCCGAAGCCATCCGCGCCACCGCCCGCATGATGCTGAAAACCCCGCTGCCATTCGTCGGCGTGCGCGGAATTCGCCACGTTGCCAAGCACATGGAAAAGTTGTCACCGGCCAACGAGCACTATAACAAGCTGCTGATCGGCCATATGGTGCGCATGCAGGAAGAGATAGGCACTGGCGGCGCTGGTTTCCGGTTCCTGTTTGCCTCCTTTCTGCAGGAGTCGGCAAGCATTCTGGGCAATGACGGGCTGGTAAAAGCGGCTGACCAGTTCACCGATGCCGGCGACGAATGGCGACGCTTCGCGCTGTATGCCGCGAAAATGCTCAAGGGCCGCAGTGCGTTGGATTACCACAAGCTGGCTGAACAGCTACGCACCGTGGCCGACATGGAGCAGGAAGGATACCGGATGCTTCTGGCTCTGGATTTATCCTGAGCGGGTATTCGGGCGTACCATCAAACCGTGAAAGCGGCCGTCGTTATCCGCAGCAATTACGATCAATGGTTCCTCGGCACCGGATTTCAGGTAGCGAATGATGGCGCCGGTCGCATGGCCCGGATAGGCGGCCAACTCCGGATCATAATCCGTCAGCATTGGCCGGCTTTTAAAACAGGTGGAGGCCATTTTCTGCCGGGTCCAGGGCGACAGTGACAGCCGGTAGCGCTCACTAGGATTCAGGTCGTCAAGCCAGTCAGCCAAGGCGGTTTCATCACGAAGAGTCACCATATCAGTAATGGTGGCCAGGCTGTCGACCTGCCCCGGGCCGCCGACCAGAAGCCAGTGACTGCCCTCCCCCATGTCCGTATCCGGCTCCAGACCCAGACGATACCGGTGGTGCTCAAGCGGCAACACCGCTTCGTCCACTGAGCCGACCAGCGCCTGAGCAACCGCGCCAGTGGCCACATCCATACCCGCCAGCTGCAGGGCAGCAACTATCGAGGCATCTCCGCGTGAGACAAACAGGTTGCGATCCTCAAGCTCGAGATTACGGGCCACGAAGTAGCCGGCGGAGTTGCTCAGGGTATTGATGAAGTTGGCGGGCTTGGGCACCACACCGGCGCTGACCATTTTCTCGTGCACGGCAATCGTATTACCGGTGGAGGCAAACCGGGAACCAATGTACAAGCCGGTTTTTGCCCCCGACTCAGCCGCTTCCATGCAACGGGCCGAGCCGATCAATGCCATCTGGGTGAAGCGGTCAATACGCCGGAATCGGTAGCGGCATACGGCCGTGGCTGCCGGCTTAAGGTTTGTCAGGCCGCGCCCGTCATCCACTGTTTCGTAGTGATCACCCAGGGCAAGAATGTCGAGCATAAACAAAGGTTCCGCAATGGCTTCAGGGTTGATGACGCAAAATCAGGCTGGCGTTGTTACCGCCAAATCCGAAGAAGTTAAGCAGGTAATGGCCGCTCCCCGCTTCCAGGGCCTCGCTCATGGGCGATACACCCAGCTCCGGGTCCTGTTCGGCAAAGCCGGCACTGGCTGGCAGGCGCCCCACACGCAGAGCCTCTGCCATGAGCAGGGTTTCCAGCACCCCGCAGCTGCCAAGAGTATGCCCAAGCGCGGCCTTCATGGAGAAAAACGGCGGCAAGGAAGCAAACGCCCGCTTCATGCCGGCCACCTCACCATCGTCATTGAGCGGCGTGGCGGTGCCATGCGCCTTGATCGCACGGATATCCGACGGGCGCAAACCGCAGGTTGCCATCGCCTCATTCATCACGGAGGCAATGGTACTGCCATCCGGGTTGGAGGCGGAAATGCTGAAGGTGTCGCAATTGCTCGCCCCACCCCAGACCAGCGTGCCTGGCTCACTGGCCGAACACCGGGACAACAGCAGGGCACCGCATCCTTCCCCCAGTACCAAGCCATCCCGCTGCCGATCAAACGGGCGCATCATGCCGTCGGCGCACAGCTGCATGCCATAAAAGCCGGCCAGCGATGTATCGTTTCGAGCCTCAAGACCCACCACCAGGGCATGGTCGGCCTGCCCCATGGCCAGAGCCGCGCGGGCACTCAAAATGGCGTTAGCGGTCGCGGTACAGGCGGTATTCAGGGCAAAATCAGCACCGTGGAATCCCCATCGGTGTTGCAAATGGCGGCTGATCTGGCTGAAGCCGTCCAGCGGTAGCGGAATGGCGGTCTTCGGGTTCTCCCGGTACTGTTGCCGGTAAAGATCCTCGGCAATGGCAATGCCCCAGCACGAGGAACCGATGAATACCGGAATCTCCACCCGTTGTGCTTCGGTCAACGGATGCTCCGCCAGCAGCTCTTCCATGGCACGGTCGAGCAACCAGTGCAGGCGCTCCTCCGGTTGTTCTGGCGCACCCCGCACACCGTAATACGGCACCTCCACGGGTTCCTCGAAATGCGGTAGCGATAACCGGTCGGGGCGTTTTCCGGTGCCACCCAGCAGCCCCTGAAGGTTATTCTGCTTGCCAGTACCAAGAGCACTGACAATGCCACTGGCAGCCATTTTCACCGGCACGCTGCCGTTTGGGTTTGGTTCAGTCATCGGTTGCGGGTTTCTCGCGTTCAGTCCGTGTTCAGTCGGCCAGAATGAACTCGGCCAGAGTGTTGACCGAGGTCAGCGCCATCCGGGTTTCGTTGCCGCTATCGATGTGTTTTTTATAGCGCCGCTTGACCTCCAGCGAGATGCTCAGGGCATCCAGGGAGTCCAGGTTCAGCCGGCTGTCGGGGCCAATCAGATATTCGTCGTCCCGGATATCCTCGGCTTCCAGATCCACGTCGCACTCGTCGACAATCAGTTCCTTGAGTTCTGCTTTCAGTTCCTCGGTATTCATAGGACCGCTCAGGTTGTTGAATGGTTTGTCATTTCTCAATGGCTCGATAACGCCACACCGCCAGCGCCAGCATGACGGCAGCAAACCCCAACAGGGCGCCCACTTCGGGCAGGGTATCGGCCACCGTGCCGTTACGCAGCAGGATATCGAAAAAGCCGTTTAAGCCCCAGGCCATGGGAGAATAACTGCCGATGTGTTGCATGGCTTCGGGCATCAGGAAACTGGGCACCATCACCCCGCCGAGGGCCGCCATGATAATGTTGCAAACGCCAGAGACAATAGTGGCCTGTTCGATGGTGGTAGCAAGCTGGGCAATCAGCAGGGCGTAGCAGACTGCAGCCAGGCTGGCGGCCACCGACACCAGCACCAGGCCTTCGGGGTTTTCACCCAGTGTCAATCGGTCACCGCCAAGCAACGGGATGAGGTACAGGCCAATCAGGAACAGCACCACCACCTGGATAAGGTTGACCACAAAAAACGGCACCACTTTGCCCGCCAGCAACGTCAGCGGTCCCACTCCCATACTGCGCAACCGCAGCAGGGTGCCCTGCTGTCGCTCATTAATCAGGGTGGTGGACAAAGGCACGGCGATAAAGAACATGGCAAACAGCAGCCAGGCGGGCACGTTCTGCTGCACCGACGACGGCATGGTTCCGCTGTCGCTGTACAGGGAACGGGTTTCCACGAGGTCCTCTCCCCGCGCTTCCAGACTGCTCTGCACCCCGGGCATGGACGACAGGCGATAGCGCAGATACAACCGGTTTAGCAGCTCCATTATCCGGCCTTCCGCAACGCTGGCAAACACCGGCGAGGTGCCGGGTGAATACAGAATCTCCACCGGCGCCCGGCGTTCAATCAGTCGCTGATCAAAATCCGGTTTGATCCGCACCAGGAACTTCACCTCATCGTTCTGTGCGGCCGCCTGCATTTGCTGCCAGTTTGCGTCGGTTGCCAGCCGCCGCAAGGGTGACGTCTGTGCCAGATCCCGGGCAAAAGCCCGGCTCAGGCCGCTGTCGTCTTCGCTTAGCAAGTAGAAATCAAGTCGTACGTCCTTGTTGACCGCATACTGGTTCTGTAGGGCAAAGGTCATGATCAATACGAATACTGCGGGCATGACAAACAGCAGCAACAGCCCATGAGGGTCGCGTAACAGTAGCAGCAGTTCTTTGCGAATCAGCGCGTTTATTATCCGCATGTCAGTCCCTTAGATCACGGGTGGTCAGGTCCAGAAACAGGGACTCCAGGCTCGATCCCCGGCGGCGCGGAGCTTGCGGGGCCTCGGCCAGCAGCTCGGCCAGACTGCCGTCGCGCAAAACTCGACCGTGATCCATGATCGCTACCCGGTCGCAAAGTTCCTCGACCTCTTCCATGTAGTGGGACGTGTAGATAATCGTGGTGCCGTCCTGTCCGAGCTGGCGAATGGTTTCAAGAATAAAATGCCGGGACTGGGGATCGATGCCCACGGTCGGCTCGTCGAGCAACAGCAGGCGGGGCTCATTCAGCAGGCCAATCGCCAGATTGAGCCGACGCTTGAGACCGCCAGACAGTTTGCCGGCGCGGCTGTTCAGGCGTTCCTGCAGACCGGTTTTGGCCACCGCTGCCTGAATACGGCCCTCGGTTTCCGCCTTCTGCACACCCTGAACGCCGGCAAAGAAGGTCAGGTTCTCGCGCACGGTCAGCGGGTTGTAAAAAGCGTATTCCTGAGGCACCAGTGCCAGCCGTACGGCAGCCCGATTGGCCGGGTCTGCCCAGTCCCTGCCATCGACAAACAGGCAATCCGGCGGACAGGGAATCAGCCCGGCAAGAATCGACAGAAACGTGGTTTTACCGGCCCCGTTTGGTCCCAGCAGACCAAACAGCGAGCGTTCGGGCACGTCGAGATCGATTCCCCTGAGTACAGGAACCGACGACGAGTAGCCAAAGGCCAGCTGACGAACCGAAATCACTGACACGGGCGCTCCATCAACAGATCCCACCGTTGACGGACAACACCTGGCGGGTGATGTAGCCAGCGTCTTCCGACATCAGGAAGCCGACGGCGGCGGCAACTTCCTCGGGCTTGCCCAGACGTTGGGCGGGAATCATTTTGCGGGCCTCTTCGACCGGCAGTTCATCCACCATGTCGGTCTCAATCAGTCCCGGTGCCACACAATTAACAGTGATTTTGCGCTTGGCCAGCTCCAGTGCCAGTGCCTTGGTGGCACCGATAATACCCGCCTTGGCCGCACTGTAATTGACCTGTCCCCGGTTCCCGATCAGTCCGGACACCGAAGACAGGGTCACTATACGACCGGGCTTGCGCCGGCGAACCATGGGCATGATCAGCGGGTTCAGCACATTGTAGAAGCCGTCCAGATTGGTGCGCATCACCAGATCCCAGTCTTCGCCAGGCATGGCGGGAAAGGCATTGTCCCGGGCCACGCCGGCATTGCACACCACCCCGTAGTAGGTGCCATGTGCTTCGATATCGGCTTCGAGCACGGCCGCCACCTGCTCCCTGTCGGCAATGTCGAATTGCAGAATGCGCGCCTGTTGTCCCAGCGCTTCAACTTCCTGTTTTACTTCCTGCGCCATCGCCGCTTCACGCCGGCAATGCAGGACAACATCAAAGCCGTCGCGAGCCAGCCGCAGCGCGGCGGCACGGCCAATGCCCCGGCTTGAGCCGGTGACCAGTACTGTGTCTGTCATCAGGGTTCTCCGTAAGGATCTCGGGAATCGTCCGGCTCATATATGGTCAGGCGGGCGTTGGCCCGGAATGCCTCGCCTTCAGGCGGCCGGCACGTCAAAGTGGCTTCGAGCATCAACAACCCGCCATTCGCCTCACCCAGGCGCTGTACCCGCACACGGAGCTCGCTGCCGGGCACGAACGCCGGGCCCTGCGTCTGGTATTTGCGTGTGCCGGCCAGAAACCCGATGCGCGCCCGGGTCCCCGGCTCTCTGCCAACCCCCATGAAGGCTGCAGCCGTTTGCGCCATGTATTCCAGCCCGACCCAGGATGGCACCTGGCCCCGGGTCAGAAACAGGTTGTCGCCGGTGATAAAGGCCCGGGACTCCAGCCAGTCATCGCCATAGCCGGTGATCTGATCCAGCAAACTCATGGCGCCTCGGTGGGGCACCAACTGTTCGATGGTCGGTAAGGTTTTAGTCGTGCCGGGCATGATCGAAGCGTCAGTCCTCGGCACTGAGAATCAGGGCAATGTTATTGCCGCCGAAGGCGAAGGAATTACTCAGAACATGTCGGGGGGCGCCGGACAGGGCCTCTCCGGCCTGTACCAGATGCAGCGGTGGCAGCTGCTCGTCGGTTTGCGCATCCCACCAGTGGGCAGGCAGGCGCCCGTTTCCGGTCAGCGTCAGCCAGCAGAAAGCCGCCTCAAGGGCACCGGCGGCACCCAGGGTATGGCCGGTTAACGGTTTGGTGGAACTGCAGGGTGTGGTGGCTGGGAATAAACCGGCAACCGCTTTGCTCTCCATTGCGTCGTTTTGCGGCGTTGCCGTTCCGTGCAGGTTAATGTAACCAATGGACGCTGGAGCAAGTGTGGCATCCGCCAGCGCCGATTCTATTGCTCGCCGGGCGCCCTCGCCTTCCGGGTGCGGCGCCGAAATATGATGCGCATCGGAGCTTTCACCCACACCCGCCAGGCGTACCGGCCCGCGTTCGTGAGACAGGATAAACAGGCTGGCCGCCTCACCAATGTTAATGCCATCGCGATTGCGGCTCATGGGGTTACAAATCTGGTTACTGACCGAGTCCAGCGCACCGAAGCCATTCACCGTCAGCTGGCATAGCGTGTCTACGCCCCCGCAAATCACCGCATCGCACACACCGCATTCGAGCAGGCGCCGGGCACTGGCGAGCGCCTTCGCACTGGACGAGCAAGCAGTGGAAATGGTGGTGGCCGGCCCGGCCAGCCCCAGGTGTTCCGCCAGAAACTGCGCCGGTGCGCCAATTTCCTGCATGCGATAGTGGTACCAGGCAGGCAATCCTTCAGGCTGTTCTTCGGCAAATGCCCGCTCGGCATCGCCGATACCGGAGGTACTTGTGCCAAGCACCACACCAATGCGGTGGGCCGGGAAAGTCTGATGCAACCGATCCAGATCTGGTTGTATCTGTTCAAGCGCTTTCAGCAGCAGGCGGTTATTCCGGCTTCCGTTATCACCGGCCAACTCGGGCAGCTCGGTGTCAATCACTCCAAGCGGAAGCGTTTGTCCCGGGCTATACGCATCGGTAAAGGTCAACGGCGTTTGTTCGCCGGCCAAAAGGTTGTCGGCCACCTCGTCCGTGGTTGCTCCCAACGCACAGATAACCGCAGGTTTGTGCAGATACACGGGGGCAGTCATTGTCCCGCCTCATGGTTGTTGTCCGGCCCCGTATCGGCCGCGACATCCTTGATTTTCAGGGTTTCGATGGTCATCACCAGGCCCATGCGGTGATGGGTAATGGCCAGACTGGAACCGGCCTCGGGGCCATCAAAATTGGCGCCGTACTCTACCATTACCATCAATTCATCCTCAAGATGAAGGCTGCGATGCTCGCTACCGCCGGTAAATCGCCAAGGTTTGTGGTAGGCCTGTTGCAGCGCCGGTTCCGGCCAGTAAGCCAGCTGCAGCTGCGATAACAGCCAGCGGGCGGGAATATCACGCTCCACTTTGTCGCTTTGCCAGTGCCGCAGTTCATTGCCTTCGTGGACAATGTCCAGTAACCGCTGCCCGGTCAGGGTAAACCCGGTCATTCGTGTTTGCCTGGGAGTGAAGCTGGCCACCACAATCAAGTGATGTTCCCTGCCATCCATTGCCAGTGTCATCCGCTGGTTCATTTGAACCGACAGGCCACTGCTGCCGGGAGCCAGCAGGGGCGGCGTTGCCGGCGACGGACTCAGCCCCAGGGTCTGGCAGCCGGCCAGGCCGGCCATCGCCAACCACAGCAACAGATAGCGGAAGACCGCGGTCCGATCAGGCACGGCACAACTCGGCCAGTGTGGCCAGTCGTCGCCGGCTTTCACCCACGTACGGGTTTTTGGTATCCCAAGCGTAGCCAGCCAGTATGGAGGAAATCATCTGCTTGACCGAATCCGAAGGGTTCTCGGCGAACACCACATCCTGGAAACTGCCTTCATACCAGGCCTCAACATAAGTCCGGAAGGTATTCACGCCGGTCATCAGCGGTTCGGCATAATCGCTCTGCCAATCAACCGTCTCGCCAGTGAACTGGCGGTGCAGGGTCGAGGCCGCGAGGCTGGCGGATTTCATGGCAATGGTCACACCCGAAGAAAACACCGGGTCGAGAAACTCTGCCGCGTTGCCCAGCAACGCATAGTTGTTGCCGGCCAGGTGCTTCACATTGCAGGAATAGCCGCGTATCTGCCGCGCCGGCGTGTCCCATTCGGCATTGGCCAACAGATCGGACAGGTTCGGGTCTTCCCCGACGATCTCCTGCAGCACCTGCGTGGGTTCGCCTTCGCGGCTCTCAATAAATTCCGGCCGTGCAACAACACCCAGGGAACACCGGCCATTGGCAAACGGAATCAGCCAGAACCAGACATCATGGTGCCTGGGGTGCACGGTGATCAGGATTTTTTCACGGTCATGACGGGGGTGGTCGATGTTGTCCTGTACATGGGTAAACAGCGACATACGCACCGGGAATTCGGACGGTGTTTCCAGATCCAGCAAACGCGGCAGAACGCGGCCAAAGCCACTGGCGTCGAGGACAAAGTTTGCATTTGCCTGGTACTCGTCGCCGGTATCCGTGCGCACCTTCAAACGGGGGCGATCACCGGTGAAATCCGCTTCGGTGATTTCATGGCCATAATGGATATCGGCGCCCTGCTTTTCCGCTTCCTGGGCCAGAATGTGATCAAAACTGGCACGCTGAACCTGGAACGTGGTGCCCCAGCCGGGAGAAAACTTTTCCCGGAAATCAAACGCCGAGTTCTTGCCGTTAAAATGGAAAGCCGCTCCGTTCTTGTACTGGAAGCCGCCTTGTTCAACCGCTTCCACCATGCCCGCTTCCTCCAGAAACTCCATGCACTGGGGGAGCAGGCTCTCACCGATGGAAAAGCGAGGAAAATGCTGCTTCTCCAGAATGGTGACCGGATAGCCATGCTTACGTAGCAAGGCAGCGGCAACCGCGCCGGAAGGGCCCGCGCCAATAATAATGATATCCGTGTCCAGATCCTTTGTGCTCAACGCTGTGTTCTCCTCTGAATAACAAACGCAATCAACCACGCCAGTGCAATGCCCGGCAAAACCGTTATACCGTAATGGTGTAACACCGGTGTTTCACTCAACGCCAACAAACCAAACGCCAGTAACGAAGTCACTGCCGAGAGTGTAACCGCCTCCCATGCGTGGGCCTGCCCGTTGCTTTCCCTGACAAAAATGCCGATATCCAGCCCGATGCCCAGAATCAGCAGGGTCGCCAGCAAATTGAACAGATTCAGCGGCTGCCCCAGTGCCGATAATAAGCCCAGGGTCACCGCGGTTGCCAGTGCCGGGGGCAGGATAACCCGCCAACACTGGCCACGATAGCGCACAATCAACACCAGCAGCACCAGACCATAGGCGAGCCCGAGCCACTTACCCAGAGTGCCCCGGTAATCACCGAGCAGTGTCGAGGTCTGCGCCACCCGGTCAATAAACCGGACACCCTGAAGCTCAGCGGCCAGGTGTTCCAGCTGTCCGTACACCTCCGGACCGGCGACCTGGCCAAGCAAAATCATCGAGGCGGGCGGCTGCTGACCTTCGACCTCCAGCCACAGGGGCGACAACAACTTGCTTACTTCTGTCTGCGCCAACGCCCCCGGGGTAAGCCATTGAGCGGCCTGACGCTCGAACCTGGCCCGGCTTTGCTCCGCCAGTTTTGCAGGCATGCCCAGGCTGTCGAATAGCTGTGCTGGCAGCCCGGCCTGATACACTTCGGTATCAACCAATGCCCGGTTTTGGCGCTGGCTTTGCACCGACGGCACTAAAGACGACGCAGCCCGATAGCCGTGTAACTGACCATTGGCCACCAACCCATCAAGCGCCAGCCGGGCCTGCTCCTCGCGCTCAAGCACCTCCTGGGCCGAGGTACCTTCCACCAGCAAAAAACGCGCGCTGCCCGAATTCTGGCTCAGCCTCTGGACGACTTGCTCCTGTGCTACCAGGGACGGCGGCGAAGACTGCAGGGCCGATAAACGGTCGTCAAAATTCAAGCTTGGCAAACCGGCGATGGCAACCAGCGTGAGCACCATCACAACAGCCCATAAGGCCGGCCGCCAGCGGGCCAAGGCCCGCAGCCCCGAGGCCAGCGGCGCAGTTCTTTCCGCCCTCGCCAACTTTGGCCCTATCAAAGGAAACCACAGTACAACTGTCAACCAGGCACCCAGCAGCCCGGCGGCAGAAAACACCGCGATCTGCTGAAGGCCCGGGAACGGCGTCATTGCCTGGGCGCCGTAAGCCAGGCAACTGGACAACACGCCCAGAGTGATACCCGGCAGGATTGGCCCGATCCGGCGGCTGGCGGCATGGTCCCGCGCATAACACAGGTAGTGAAACGCGTAATCGATGGAGACCCCCACCAGGCTGGCGCCAAATGCCAATGTTACAAGGTGCACACGCCCAAACGCCATCAGTGCCACGGATAATGCCACCAACAACCCGACGGCAACACTGACCACGGGCAAAACCAGGTAGGGTAACGAGCGAAACTGCCAGGCCAGCAATGCAATGATGGCCAGCAACGACCCCAGGCCGATGGTGGAGAGTTCGCCGCGCGCCTGCTCGGCGCCGGCGGCGGCATGAAACACCAGCCCTGAGCGCAGCCAGTCTGTGGCCACATCTGATTCTTGCACCAGCTGGCCGGCGTCCTCGACGGCGTCCAGCACCCTTGTCTGGGTCGTCTGATCAAAAGCATCGCCATCAAAGGTGGCAGTAATGACCCGATAGTGTCGGTTATTCTCACGAGCATACAATCCATGCTCATCCAGCGAAAAACCGCGACCCGGCTCGAGGCTTTCCAGCCAATGACCCAGCAAATTCAGTGGGTCGTCAACAACCGATGCCGGGCGCGGTCCAGCCATTGGACTGACCAGCGCCCGGGCCGCCCGGGACACGAGGGGGGCGGTATCGCCGGCCGCCAGCCGGTCAGCAACTGGCTGGGGCAATAACTGGTAACGGTAGGGATAATAGGCATCGGCCAGCGCCGACAGCGCGCCGGCCTCCGGGCGGGTGTCTACCGAGCGAAACGCCGCTGAAGCCTGCAAGCGCTGGGCAACCTCGTCGGTCAGGATTTGCAGGGTCTGGCGCTCGGCGTGCTCACCACCGATCAGCAACAACACCCGGTTGGCCACGGTCCCGTCAAGACGCTTCATGGCCCGTTCGACCACCGGCTGTTGCTTGTCTTGCGGCAGCAGCGCGAGAATGCTGGTATCAAAGGCACTGGCAGACAGGCGCGGCAGCAGCTGAAACACCAGAAAGGCCAGCACAAGCGCCCAGCCAAGAGCCAGCCAGCGTGTTGGTGGACGGAACCTGGTCACGGATCAGCGGGCTTTTACATCGTTAAGGCGGATTTCGGTCCGGTCGCCGTTGGTCTCTTCCAGCACCAGCGTATTGAGATGGTCCTCGCCCCGGAGTTCCACCACCCGCAGCCGGGAACCCAATAACTCATCCCGGGGAGTCAATTCAAAGCGCCAGGGCGACGACTCCTGCAATGTGCGCACGGAAAAGCGCTCGGACAACGCCTGCCAGTCACCGCCAAAAATGGCAAAGAACACCTCGCTGATGGCACGGGTCATGGGCTGGTCGTCCACATCCATGCGCATCACCACCTCGCCGTCCTGTTCTTCCACAATCTCATCGGCACGGATTTTCAGCAAGGTGGGCACCGGCTTGCGAATATCCCAGACCAGCCCTGTGTCGGCGTCGAATTCAAACCGGCCACTGGAATCCAGCGTGGTATCCAGATCGGCGATGTATTTGCCCTGCTCAAACCGGCCGGCCAGCGATTGCACGCTGGTTTGTTCACCCAGCAGGTTCTGCAAATCCGCCAGCGGATTTTCCCGGGGCTCCGAGGCCGTGGCGACGGGCACCATCAAGGCCATCGATAGCAGCAAGGCCACCAGCGCCGTGAACACTGCTCCCAAACGTTTCATGAACAATTCCCCTGCAAACGAGCCACTTTATCCAACAAAACCTGGGGCGAGGCAAAGCACATTTCCCAGTTGGAGAGATCCAGCGCCACCTGCACCGTGTGGCCCCGGGTCAGCCGTTCTCCGGTCTGCGCATCGGTAATCAGGTAGTCAATCTTCAACCGGTTTTCCCACTCTTTCAGGATCGCCCGAACATTCAGCACCTGGTTGTACCGGGCCGGCCGCGCGTAACGAAGGTGCATATCGATAACCGGCCAGGCATAGCCGGAGTCACGCATGCGATGGTGGTCATAGTCGAGTTTATCGAGCAGTTCACACCGGGCTATCTCGAAATACTTGACGTAGTGGCCGTGCCAGGCAATCTCCATGATATCAATGTCATGAAAGGGAATCTTGACCTGGGCATCCGCATAAATCATCAGTTACCTGCCTTTTATCAAGCCGGGTAGAAGGTCCATTCCCGCTTCTGGATTCGACCGATCAGAGTACGCAGTTCCTGGTCCAGTGCCCGGTCCTCAGTCAGCTTTACGCTGCTCTCACGCACGGATTTCAGCGTTACCAGCAGCTCCTCACCAACGCTCTCACGGGCAACATCACCAGCCTCAATACGCAGTTCCAGACCCTGGGCAACGGCAAACAGGGCAGATGCGGTGACCTGCTCGGTCAGTTGCAGCACCCGCAGGCAATCACGGGCCGCAATGGTGCCCATGCTCACCTTGTCCTGGTTGTGACACTCAGTGGACCGGGAGAACACGCTGGCCGGCATGGTCAATTTCAGGGCCTCGGCGGTCCAGGCCGAGGCCCCGATCTGAACCGCTTTCATGCCATGGTTGATGGCCGCCCGCTCACCCGTCGCACCGGACAGGTTCGCCGGCAGGCCGTGATTGAATTTTACATCCATCATCTGCGCCATCTGCCGGTCCAGCAGATCCGCGATATTGGCCACGGCGGTTTTCAGCGAATCCATGGCGGCGGCGATATGCCCGCCATAAAAGTGGCCGCCGTGCAGCACGTGCTTGCCTTCCGCATCGATAATCGGGTTGTCATTGGCGCTGTTCAGCTCGTTTTCGATGAACTGGCGCAGCCAGGGCAGCGAATCTTCCAGCACACCAATCACATGGGGCGCGCAGCGCAGGGAATAACGATCCTGCAAGCGATCGGGGTTGCGCGGCGGCTCGCCTGCATGCAGGTCTTCCCGCAGGCGGGCGGCGACACTCTGCTGGCCGGCATGCGGCTTGACCGAGAACAACACCTCGTCGTAGTGGTGGGCGTTGCCATCCAGTACCAGGGTCGCCATGGCGGTAATCCGGGTGGCCAGGCGCGAGAGGTATTCGGCCCGCTCGAACGCCAGGCAGGCCAGGCCAGTCATCACCGCCGTGCCGTTCATGATTGCCAGGCCTTCCTTGGGTTTGAGCTGCAGGGGCTTGATACCCAGCTCGGCAAATACCTCGGCGGTAGCCCGGCGCTGGCCCCGCCAATAAACCTCACGTTCACCGCACAGCACGGCGGCCACATACGACAAGGGCGTCAGATCACCGCTGGCCCCCACCGACCCTTCGGAAGGAATCACCGGCACAATGTCCTTTTGCAACAGCAGCGCCAACTGCTCCAGCAACTCGAAAGTCACGCCGGAATAACCGAAGGTCAGCGAATTCAGGCGCGCGGCAACCACCGCCCGCGCCTGCACCGGGTCCAACATGTCGCCCAGGCCGCAGCCGTGAAAGGTGAACAGGTGGTGCGGTAACTCAGCCACCAGCTCGTCAGGGATCATGGTGGTGCAGGAATCGCCGTAACCGGTGGTCACTCCGTAAATAGCGCCGTCTTCCTCCAGCAACTGCTCCAGAAACTCGCTGCCCTTGCGAATGCGCGCGGCAAACTCCGGCGCCGGGCTCAGCATCATGTCCTGCTCGCCCCGGGCGATGGCGGTAATGTCTTCGATGGTTATCGGGTTTTCGTCAAAAGTGATCATCAGTCCGTCTTTGTCTCACTGTTGGGCCCGGCATCGGCTCGATGCCAGTAGGAGTAGAAGTTGAACCATTGCAGCGGCGCTTTCTGGCAGTAATCCGCCAGTAAATCAGCCCAGCGCTGCACCGTTTCTTCGAGCGCCTGTTCCCGATCACGCCTCGGCAGGCGTATGCGGTCGGCGAAATGATCCATGTAAAGATCGAAAAAAGGCTTGCCGCCACGCTCCCGGCGCAGGCAAAAAATACTCAGCACAGGGCAACGAAGAATGGAGGCCAGCACAAACGGCCCCTGGGGCATAAAACAAGATTCGCCGAGAAAAGACACTTCGGTGACATTGCCCTGCCCCGAGACCGGCGTGCGGTCCCCCGCAATCACCAGGAATTCACCGTTGTCGATTTTCTGTTTGAGCAGAATGGCGGTCGCCGGATTGATTTCCGAAACCTGAATAACATTGACATGAGCTTCGCTGTTCGCCCGCGAAAGCATCTCGTTGAAACGGGTGGCATGGGCGGTGTGCATCAGCACGTTGACGGTGACATCGACATTGCGCTTGGCCAGCGCCCGGCAGATTTCCAGATTACCCAGGTGCGAGCCCACCATGACACAACCCTGGCCGCGCTCGACCATTTCGTCGAATACCTCGTGGTTGTGAAACGCCAGCGAATCCAGGTCAATGTCGCCCTGCCACACTGCCAGCTTGTCCAGGATGCATTCGCCAAAATTCATGAAATGGCGATAGCTTTGCAGCAACAACGGCTTTTCGGTGGTGAGCCGGTTGTCTTCGCGCATATGGCGCAAGTAGTCCAGAGAAGCATGCCGGGCCGATTTCTGGAACAGGAAATAGTACAAAATCACTGGATACAGGCAAACACGGAACGGCAACCGACCGAACCAGCGATAGATCGAGAACATGAAACGAATGCCGCTGACGGCGCCGGCCTCGGAGACCGTGGACCAGTGCCTTGCGCTCACAGGGAAAGCCCCCTGACCGGGTGCCGGCGCCCCAGCAATTTTGGCAACCGCCAGAGCATGCCGAAAAACAGGCGAATGTGCATTTTGGTGAGTAGCCAGTTATCTTCAAAGCCCCGAAAATGGGAAACGCCGTCCAGCGGATAACTGACCGGGGTTTTGGTCTGCACCACGCGGCCGCCATTCCAGAACCATTTCACCAGTACCTCGGTGTCGTAATCCATGCGGTCACCCAGCGACTCTGTGCGCAGCAGCCGGCATACCGGTTGCACCGGATACACCCGGAAGCCACACATGGAATCCCGGATCTCCAGCGACAGGGTGTTAATCCAGACCAGAACGTGGGTCAGGTATCGGCAGTAAAAACGCAGTTGAGGCACGCTGTCGTCGTAATCCGGCATGCCGGAAATGATGGCATCCGGATGCCGGCGCGCCAACTCGATCAGCCGAGGGATATCGTCGGTATTGTGCTGGCCGTCGGCATCTACCTGAAAAGCATTGATAAATCCCAGCTTTTCGGCCATCAGCAAGCCAACCTTGACTGCCGCTCCCTTGCCGCAATTTTCCGGCAGCCGTGTCAGGTGTACGTGTTCATCGGCACCGGCCAGGGCTTCCAGTACCCCCGCGCACACCGACTCGCTGCCGTCATCCACCAGCACTACCGGCAAATTCAGTGCGCGCACTTCCTGTACCGTAGCCCCGATGGTATCGGGGTGATTGTACACCGGAATAATCACGCAGAATTCGGACATCAGACTGGCTCCTGCACGCCGTTGAATACCATTCGGCCGGTCGAAAACGCCGTTTCGCCCGCATGCAACCGAAACAGCAACCGGCTGCGTTCCGGCTGCAGAGTCAGCTCCAGGCTGACCGTTTGATCAGGCTCGATGCGTTGATGAAATTTAACCGACTCCATTCCGGCAAAAGCATCCCGGTCCGCCAGTCGGTTCCCGAAAAGTTGCCGGGCATAATGTTCAGCCCAATGCACCTGAACCACTCCCGGCAAGACCGGCAGCTGGTCAAAATGCCCCTCGAAGAAAGCCAGATCCTTCGGCACACGGAGTTGTACACAGACTTTCTCGCCCGATAACCACTGTTGGTCGAGCACTTCCGGGAAATGGGGTTTATCCGTCACCGGCTCCGACGGCCGGGGTTCGAACAGTTCGGCAAGGTAATGCTGGGGTATTTTGCCCTGGGCATTGCGCGGCAACTGCTCGACAAACCGCCAGCGCCGGGGCAACACCGGGGCTTCAAACTGGCTGGACAACCAGCCGCGTAAGGCCCGGGTCAATGCCCGCTTGCCGTCCGCTTCCAGCTGCTCACGTGCGGCCGGCTGCAGAACGGCAACCACGGCAGTTTCCGTGCGCTTGCCGGTCAGCACCAGCACCCGGACGTCCCGAATACCGTCGTGTTCGGCCAGCCGTTGCTCCATGGCAGACAGGGACACCCGCTTGCCTTCAATCTTCGCGATACGATCCAGCCGACCCAATAGCCTGAAGCGACGGGCACTGAAAACCTCGGCCTTGTCGCCAGTCCGGAACCAGCCATCAGCCGCCACCAATGGAGACTTCAGCAAAAGCGCACCGGTTTCCGGTTCCCGGTCTACATGAATGCCGTCGAGTGTGGTCCAGACATCATCGACGGTCTGCTGGCGCCAGGCAATGCCGCCAGTCTCCGAGCTGCCGAACAATTCGGTTACCGGCGTGCCAAAATACTCGTGGCCGAATTCACTGTCCTTGCGCGCCAACGGTGCCGTGGAGGACACCACCATGGACCAGTGGCCCGGCGCCCGTTCACCCGGACGATGCGGCCAGCGAGCCAGGTGCGTGGGCGTAGTAACCAGAACACAGGACGACCGGCAAGCCGATCGGGTCTCGGCATCCTCAGCGTAGCGACACACCTCGGACACAAACGGGCGGCGACCGGCCAGTGGCCACAACACCCGCCACACCAGCCCGTAGATATGCTGGTGGCTGACGGTACCGATCACCAGTGACTGGCCCACCACTGGCGCCCATTGGCGCTCATGCATGGCAACTTCACTTTCCAGCTGGGCCAGAGTCATGGGAACCATTTTGGGTGTACCGGTACTGCCGGAGGTCAGAACAATCACCGCCAGATGTTCCGGGTCCAGTGGCGGCCGGGTGGCGGGAGGTGATGAGGAAGCGGCTTTGGCAATCACCGGCACACCCGGCGCTGGCCCAACATCACCGACGAAGGCGCCTACCTTGTCCGCCACCAGGGAGACGGTCGCGGGGAGACAATCCCCCATCAACAGGGCGGTCTTCCCTGCATACCAGAGACCGTAAAGCGCGGCGGCAAATTCATAGGTATCGTCAAAGTAGATGGCTACCCGGCTGGACGGAGTCTGCTCTACCGCTGCCTGCCACTGCGACACTCGCCAGCTGAATTCAGCCCGGCTCAACCAGCCGTGATCACCAAGCGCCACCGGTTGATCCGGCGACGGCTCAGCGCACAGCAGTTGGGCAAGTTGTGTCGGTTCAGTCATGGTTTTGACTCCGGAAGAACTGGCGGAAAAGCCATTCGCCAGCCAATAGCAGCCCCATCAGCAAATAACTGATCAAGCCGTTGTACAAGGTCCAGACCCAGTCTTCGGCATACACGGTTGCCGAGGCTATCAGTGCGTTGACCACGAAAAATCCGCACCAGATGATCGTCAACTTGCGGGTGTAGGTCACCCCGGCGGCGGGTAGGTCGGGCTCACGCAATCTGGCCAAGCGTTCGATAACCGTAGGCGGAAACCGCAAACTCCAGGCGAACACACACAGCAAACCAACACTGACCACAACCGAGTAGAACTTGACGCCTACCACCGATTGCTGGAACCAGGACCAGGCGGTCAGCAGCACGCACGCCAGCAACCACCACCAGCCGCTGCGCTGGCCTTTGAAGGCACGTATGCTATGCACCAGGGCAATGGGCACCAGAAGCCAGATGGCGGCGCCGGTGCCAGCATGCTGCAGGGTAAAATAGACCGCAACCGGATAGCCCACCGAGAGCAGACCAATCACAATCCGTGACAACCAGTTCATAAGTCCGGGCCTGACGGTTTGACGGGCGTGGGGCTCAGCCACCGGCTATCGCCGGCATGGCCTCAGGCGTTCTTGTGACTGGCCACCAGTTCCGCCAGGCTGTCAATGCTGGCGAAATGCTTGCGGGTTTCCTCGGAATCGGCGGTCAATTTGATGCCGTAGCATTTCTGTAGGGCCAACCCAAGCTCCAGCGCATCAATGGAATCCAGCCCCAGGCCGTCAATAAACAGGGGCTCGGAAGAGTCGATGTCGTCAACGGTCACGTCTTCCAGGTCCAGCGCGTCAATCACGAGCTGCTTCAGCTCGGTTTTCAGCTCATTCATGGTGAGCAGTCTCCCTGATGAAATAGTCTTTTATGGTTGCGGTCAGCTGCCGCGACATAATGGAAGGCTTTCCCTCCCGGTAGGGGGACGTGTCCATTTCCTCATCCACCCTGAATTTCATGTGCATGCGCCTTTCGGGTACCCGGTACCAGGGCGTGTGTTTGCCCAGCGCCGGCGGCGCACAATCAATAATCACCGGCCGCAGATTATGGCCGGTTCTGACGGCGATATTGGCCGCGCCCCGCTGCAATTCCATCGGCTCGCCTGGGGTTGTGCGTGTTCCCTCGGGAAACACAATCAAGGTATTGCCCCGGGCCAGAGAATCACCGGCTGCCCGAATTACCGCCCTGGGATCATCATTTGTAATGTAACGGGCCGCCCTCACCGGCAAACTCAATAATGGATTGCGAAGCAGGCTGCTTTTCACCACACAATCCGCCCGTGGCATGAACGAAACCAGAAAGACCACGTCAATCAGAGTCGGATGATTGGCGATCACCAACTGCCCCGGCCGGGCCAGGCGCTCGGCGTGACTGACTTCGACTGTCAGCGCCCCGAGTGTTTTCATCAACCAGGTGAAAAACCGGAAACACAAATGAATCATGTATTTGACGAAACGCTCGCTGCGCAGTTCGTCCCGGATCAGCCAGGAAATCGGCACAACCGTCAGGGTAAATAACAAGCTCCCAAGCCCGAACACCAGGAACGAAAAGCCGGTGGCCAACACCCGCCACCCTCGCTCCAGCCGCCTCATGCGCTGATCCGGTCGCGCTTGCACCATTGCCACAAGCGCTTTCCTCCCCTCAACTCCAGGTTCGACTGCCCATCATCCAGCAGGAAACGCAGGAAACGGTCGACCTGGGCACTGCCTGAGTCGCTCGGGTTCTCTGGCGCGGCGGGCGCTTCTGACAACGCAAAGGCCAGGGGTACACCCTCGGCATCAACGCCCAGCGTGACACGCAATGCCAGCGCCTGGACCTCGGCTTCCTGGGTGTTAAATTCACACAGGGGATCCGGCAGTGAATCGTCGTAGAATACGCACAAGACCTCGGCACTCTCGCCAGCTTCAACAGCCACACGGCCGGCGCAAGCAAGCTGGGTATACGCCTCCAGCAAAGCGGCGCTCAAAGTATCCGGGCCGGCCGAAATGGCGGTGATCGGGGAAAAGACCTGGTTGGCGATGGAATGAATGCCGCCAATGGCATTGTGCACCGACAGGCTAAAAGACGCCGGAGATAACGGCGCTTCCACGGCCAGTTCCCGCATCAGTTTCACTGTCCGGCCAACCTCGCCATGGCGCGAGGCGAAGATTGTCGCCATCGGCTCCCTCCGCTGGTCGCCCAGCAATTGGCCTGCAGCCCAAAGTGCTGCCCGGCCCATGGGGCTGAGACGCCGGCGCAACATGGGGCTAACCCAGGGCAACTCCGGCTTGTGCTCGGCCGGTTCTCGGCGGTCATTACCTTCAGCCCATGCCAACCACTGGTCTCGCTGCATTCGCCGTGGGGAGAAGGCTGCCCAGTCGCTGATTGCTATCTGAAAACTGTCCATACCGACCGCTGTTCCATGCAGAACCCGATTCGAGCTGTCATTACCGACGCCGAAACCGGTATTATATGAGAATGTGACACCCAACACGCGCCGGTCGCGATTCTATCCCGCGATCCACACCGTCGCAACAAACGACCCGACCCGTTAACAATGTGTTACATTTGTCCAGCCGGGCCAGCTTTGGTTAACCTGCTGCAACGCCCGCCAATTCAAGGATACATCCGGTGAACCACCACGACCGGCCCACTACCCGCCTGTTTCTGTGCCAGACACCCGACCACTTGAACAATCTCGATATTGCCTTGCTGGGGGAAAGCGAGCGAGCGCGTCTCGAGCCTTATCGCGGCCGACGTTACCGGGAGTTTCTACAATCGCGGCTGTTGCTTCGCCAGGCCCTGAGCGACGTCGTGCCGGGCCGGATTGCACCGGGAGACTGGCGGATTACCGAAAGACCCGGCCAACCACCGCTGATTCAGGAGGCGCTGGAGCTCGGCTGGCATTATTCACTCTCCCACAGCCGGAACTGGATCGCCGTTGCCCTTTCAAACCGCGCACCTTGCGGTGTTGACCTGGAATATCATCGTGACCGACGAAATCTTCTGGAGCTGGCCGAACACTGGTTTCACCCTGAAGAGGCGAAAGCGTTGGCCGACCAGACCGATACCAGGCAACTGGCGGCCTTTTACCAGCTCTGGACCCTGAAAGAGGCGCTGATTAAAAGCCGCCAGCAGTCGGTGTTCTCGGGCCTGCTTGATCGTTGCCGTTTCCTGGCCTGCCCCGACACCGAGCCCTGCGATGGCCCCGTTGCCCGCCATTTCCGGTTACCGGCGTTTCCGTTCAGTCTGGCGCTGGTAACAGGCGACGACACGCCCGTACGGGTCGACTTCGGTTATCCGCCGGGCAGCGTCCAAACCGCCCAGTCTCGCATTACCCGCTACCGAATCGTCGAAGACTGAAACGCCCCAGCTCAGCCTACGTCCGGGCGGTCCATGAAGGCCTTAAGCACCCGGTAAAGAGTAAACCCATCCTGCGTGCCGACCAGCTCCCGAATAGAGTGCATGGCAAACTGCGGTACACCGATATCCAGCGTGGTCACCCCCAGAGTGCCGGCGGTCAGCGGGCCAATGGTGCTGCCACACCCCATGTCCGAGCGCACGACAAAAGATTGATGCGGCAGTCCCAGTTCATCGCTGATATGGCGGTAAAGCGCGGCCGACCGGCTATTGGTGGCATAGCGCTGGTTGTGATTGATCTTGATCACCGGCCCCTGGTTCAGAATCGGGCCGTGGTTTTCGTCGTGCCGGTCCATATAGTTGGGGTGAATGCCGTGGGCATTGTCGGCGGAGATCATCATCGAACGGGCAATGGAACGGGCCTTATCGGCACCGCACCAGCGCTCTATCACATTCTCCAGAAACGGCCCCTGAGCCCCCTCCGCCGACATGCTGCCAACTTCCTCGTGATCGTTGCACACCAACAACGCCGGCTGATCGCCGGAGGCCTTAAGCAACGCTTCCAGGCCGATATAGCAGCTCAACAGGTTATCCAGCCGGGCCGAGGCGAGAAATTCCTCGCGCAGCCCTACCGTTGAGGCGCCCTGGGCATCGTAAAAGCCGAGCTCGTAACCGAGCACCTTGTCCACCTGGACACCTGTTTCGTTGGCGATCTGTGTTTTCAGAAGATCCGCAAACGTAGTGGTGTCGGTCTCCGGTACCTGCATCATCACCGGCGGCAGATCGGTCTGAGCGTTCACCGTGCGGTTGCTATTGGCTTCCCGGTCCAGATGGATGGCCAGGCTGGGAATAATGGCCACCGGCTTTTTGAAGTTCACCAGCGTGTCCTTCACTTGCCCGTCTTCATCCAGCACGGTCACCCGGCCGGCAAGAGACAAATCCCGGTCAAACCAGGGATTGAGCAGCACACCACCATAGACTTCCACGCCCAGCTGGAAGAAACCCTTGCGGCGAATTTCCGGATTGGGCTTCACCTTCAAGCAGGGGCTGTCGGTATGGGCGCCGACCATGCGGATGCCAGCCTCAACGGGGTTCTTCTTGCCCGTGCGAAAGGCCACAATGGAGGAGCCGTTACGAATCACGTAATAGCCCTGCCCCTGCTCGAGGGCCCAGGTCTCGCGCTCATCCAGCTGTTGAAAACCGGCTGCATCCAGCCGGTTTTTCATGGTGTTCACCGCGTGCCAGGGCGTGGGTGAACCGTCCAGAAATTCGATCAGGTCGTTATTGAATTCAGTGTGTTCCATGATCTTCCCGATTGCATGATAATAGCGGCCACAGTATCGCATGAAACCGGATACCCATGGCGGTTTGGTGCGCTATCTGAACATTCAAAAACGCTGGAGTCCACTGTGTCGATCCCCCATTTTCTGGACATCGAATACTGTCAGACCGACGACGCCCTGTTTCCCACCGCCATCGCCTGGTCGCTGGCCGACGGCCGCATGAAAACGGTAGTCATCACGCCCGAAGATGCCTGGCTACCGGAGGATGGTGAGTTGAGTGACCTGGATCTGTTACATCTTGAGGAGCAGGGTGTGCCAGTGCTGGAGGTGGTGCGCGAGCTGCACGAGGACCTGCCGGATCAAACGGTGTTTGTGGATGGCATGGACCCGGACGAGATCCTCGTGGACATTCTGTGCAGTGCCGTGAAGCAGGAAGCGCCATTCGAAATCGCACCGGTGACCGAGTTGATCAAGGATCTGGACATCGAAACCCTGGAGGACCGGCGCCGGCAATTGATGTTCGAGGAAGGGCTGGAGCCGCAATTGCCGGAGAATGGCGTTTATGCTCTGCTTTTGCTGGCGCGGGAAGAGGGCTACCTCGACGAATAATCCGGCCAGGTAGCACCAGGCTCATCAGGCCAAATGCCTGACATGCCAACAGCGATGGATCTTCGGATTGCGCTGAAAATCCTTGTCGATGGTGCTGGCACTCACCTCCGTCACCTCGAACTCCGACAGCAAATCCTCATCGAGTTTGAACTTCCTGAAATTGTTGGAAAAGATCAGCAAACCATCACTCGATAAGCGCTGCATTGCCTGACGAATCAAGGTGCCATGGTCTTTCTGAATATCCAGAACACCTCTCATGCGCGCTGAGTTGGAGAACGTCGGTGGATCCATGAAGATCAGGTCAAAGGTCTGGTTCGCGGTCTTCCGGTCCGCCAGCCAGGCCAGGCAGTCGGCCTGCTCCACCACGTGCTTTTTCGCATCGGCGCCATTGAGGGCCAGGTTGTCCTTGGCCCAATTCACGTAGGTCTTGGACATGTCCAGGCTCAGGGAACGACTCGCACCACCCACCGCCGCATGCACAGTGGCCGCGCCGGTGTAGCAGAACAGGTTCAGGAAACGTTTGCCCCGGGCGTTTTTCTGGATCCACTGGCGTACCGGGCGGTGGTCCAGGAACAGGCCGGTATCCAGATAGTCCCGCAGGTTTACCTTCAACACACAGCCGTGCTCGTGGACGTTGAAGTACTCGCCGGAAGCCTCATGCTTTTCATACTGGCTGGTGCCACTCTGGCGCTGGCGTTGTTTACAGATCATGTTGGCCGGATCAATGTCCAACAGTTCCGGAATCACCGCCAGGGCTTCGGCCAGGCGCTCGCGGGCAGCCCGCTCGTCCACGGATTTGGGGGCCTGATATTCCTGAACATGTACCCGGCCTTCGTAGATGTCGATGGCCAGAGCGTATTCCGGCATGTCGGCGTCATACAGGCGATAACAGCCAATGCCCTGCTTCCGGGCCCATTGGCCGACGGTTTTCAGATTCTTTTTCAGGCGATTACGCAGCATGTCGGCGCGTTCGGCGTTGACGATGCGCGGCTGGATCTCGCCGGTGCCTTCGGGGTCCCGGGCGACCATGGCGTTTTCGCACTTTACTTCAAACAGCAGCAACTGGGCCGGCAGCTTGCCGTTGAACAACTTGTACTGCTTAAAGCTGCGCAGGCCGATGGACTTACCGAATTCCGGGGCACCGGTGAACACGCCCATACGCCAGCCCGGCAGCTCCCGCAAAACCGCTTCGCCCAGGCTCTGGTACAAGCCGGACAGCTCCTTGCGCTCGCTCAGGCGTTCGCCGTAGGGCGGATTGGTCAACACCAGGCCACGCTCGCCCCAGGATTCCGCCCGGGCGAAATCCTGAACCGGTCGCGCCTCAACGTGCACCACGCCTTCCAGGCCCGCCCGCTGGATGTTTTTCCAGGCGGTAGCAATAACTCGCGAATCCTGATCGAAACCAGCGAATACCGGCACCCTGCCCTGTTTGCCGTCATGGGCGCGGCGCTCGGCTTCCTGGCGCAGGGAAAGCCAGAGTTCCGGCTCATGGCCCGGCCACTTCTCG
This sequence comes from Alteromonadaceae bacterium, assembly GCA_013393545.1. The sequence goes on from JABXHG010000121.1 coordinate 28,305, forward strand.
AAACCAAACTGATCCTGTTTGCGGCCCGGTGCCAGGTCCAGCGCCATCATGGCGGCCTCAATCAGCAAGGTGCCGGAGCCGCACATAAGGTCGACAAAGTCACCACCATTGGCGGCAAGGTCCGGCCAGCCCGAGCGCATCAGCAGTGCTGCCGCCAGGTTTTCCTTCAGCGGCGCGATACCCTTGTCGGTTCGGTAGCCGCGCATGTGCAGGCTGTGGCCGCTTAGGTCGATACCCAGCGACAGCCGCCCCCGGTTCAGGCGGGCCGAGACGGTGACATCGGCGCCCTTGGGGGCCACATTGGGCCGGGCACCGCCCGCCCCCCGAATACTGTCGACAATGCCGTCCTTGACCTTCTGGGCACCAAACTGGGTATTGCGAATCGCGTTGTTATGCCCGAGAAATGCCACCCGGAAACTGCCAGCCGCCGGGATATGCGCCTGCCAGTCCAGCGCAACCACGCCGTCATAAAGCTGCTCGGCACTGTCGGCGGGCACCTCCGCCACATGCAGAATCACCCGATTGGCCAGGCGTGACCACAAACAGGCACGGTAACCGGCTTCCAGTTCACCTTCCACCCAGACCCCGGCCGGTGCATTGCGAACCAGCGCCAACCCAAAGTCCGCCAGCTCATCCGCCAGCAGGTATTCAACACCCTTCGGGCAGGTTACAAAAAAGACATGCTTTGACAAAGTCAACTCCTGGTATTTCGGGGACTAGAGGCTAAGTATCCGGAAATCCGTCACTATTCCGGTGGCTGCGACTTTTCGTTTATATCATCAAACGATAAGAAAACTGTCACATAGATGAAATCAATAGTGTACAACCCCGTTGGATTCGTCCACCTTGTAAGTGACGCGTCGTTCGGGAAGCATGAATTGCTTCCGTTAACAGGATCCTGACTGCTCTGGCCATTACTGGCAATAGGGGGTTGTCCCGGAG
>JABXHG010000122.1 GCA_013393545.1 Alteromonadaceae bacterium
AGCACCGCCCTAAATGGGGGGGCGTAGCGGTTTAGAACCCGGGATCACCAGCGAAATCAATGATGGGGAAGCGTTTGTTGAGTGGGTAAAAAACCGGCCTGGAACGGCTGGGGTCGGGGGGTCGAATCCCGTCCGCGTCGCCAATTTTACCAGGGTGGTTAACTTAGTTGGGAGAGCATTGCCCTTAAAAGGCGAGGGTCGCAGGTTCGAACCCTGCACCACCCACCAGATTCAAAAAAAGCAGATCCATCCGGGTCTGCTTTTTTTATGTCTGTTTTATACCTGCCTGTAAGTCTGCTTCATTTGTTATTGTTAGCGCATTACTCCTTTTGTTCAGGCATTCCTGCATGGCGTTGATTCGATTGTCCTCTGTTACCATCGGCCTTTGGCTGGGGCTCTGGTTGGCGGTTTTGCCCGTGGCCGCTCTGGCCAGTCAGGTTCGTGTCGAGGTAGAGGGGGATTTCCCGGCGCTGGAGGACAATGCCCGGATTTTCGTGGGTAACGTGGAAGGGCGTACGGCGGATGGCCTGCGGCGCTACTGGCCGGTTGCCAGAGAGCAGGTCAAAAATGCCCTGAAAGCCCTTGGCTACTATCAACCGGAGCTGGACTGGCGAATTTCCGAGGAGGAAGGTCAGCCGGCAGGGCTGGCTATTACCGTGGTGCCGGGCGAGCCAATCCGGGTGCGCTCCCGTGTGGTGGTGATTGACGGCCCGCCGGGTGCCCGGGAGGATTTGCTGCCCGCCGTACCCGCTCTGCTTCAGCCGGGGGAGGTTGTTCACCATGGCCAATACGATGCAATGCGCACCGCCATCGCCAATCGGGCCAGCCGCCTGGGGTACTTTGACGGCGAGTTTGTCACCCGCCGTCTGTTTGTTGATCCGTCCGAAAACGCGGCGGATATCGCCCTCCACTATGTAACGGGTGAAAGATACCGCCTGGGCAAGGTGAACTTCATCGAGGGCCATGGCTTTTCGGACTCTTTGCTTGATGGTTTTGTCACGCTGGAACCGGACGAGCCTTTTCGGGCCGACAAGGTCGCCAGGTTAAGCAGCGACCTCTCCAACAGCGGCTATTTTTCCGGAGTGGATGTGGATGCGTCTCCCATCAACGCCGACAACGGTGTTATCCCCGTGAATGTCACGCTTACGCCCCGCAAGCCACGCTCGGTGGCCGCCGGTGTTGGTTTCTCCACCGATGTGGGGCCACGGTTGCGGGCCAACTGGCGGGAACATTACATTAATTCAGAGGGGCTTCGTCGTGGCGCCGATACCGAACTGTCCGAGCTGCGCCAGAACGTCAGCGGTTGGTACGAATGGCCGCTGGACCCTCCCATGACCGATTCGTTGCGCTTTGGCGGTGGCTATCAGCGCGAGCATGTCGAGGATGTGGAAACCGAGCGGCTGACCCTGGGCCAGCAGTGGCGGCATCGGCTCGACAGTGGCTGGACACAGGTGCTGGGCGTGCGCTGGGAAGGGGAGCGCTTCCGCATTGGTGAGGAGGAGTGGAACACGTCCAGTCTGTTGTTGCCGGGAGTCAGTTATTCCCACCTGCAGGCCAACGAGCCCCTGGATCCTTCCCGTGGCTACCGTTTGCAGGTGGATGTGGCCGGTGCCCACCGGGAGCTGTTGTCCGACGCGGACGTGTTGCATGTCAACGTCCTTGCCAAGGGGTTATACACGGTGGCCGGTAAACATCGCTTGCTGGCACGCTTTAATTTCGGGGGCGTTGCCACCAACAGTTTTGACGATGTGCCGCCTTCGCTGCGCTTTTTTGCCGGTGGTGATCAGAGTGTGCGTGGCTATGGTTATGAAACTCTGTCCCCCCGGGATGAAAATGACGTTGCTGTCGGTGGCCGCTACTTGCTGGTGGGCAGCGGGGAATATCAGTACGAATTCAGGGACAACTGGCGTGTAGCGGCGTTTGTTGACCGGGGTAACGCCGTGAATGATGTGTTTGACCGCCTGGCGACAGGTGCCGGCATTGGTGTGCGCTGGGTGAGCCCGGTTGGTCCCCTTCGGCTCGATGTGGCCAAGGGGCTGGATGATGAATTCGGCGGTGGCTGGCGGATTCACTTCTCCATGGGGCCGGAATTATGACCGGGCCTGACCACGAACAGCCAAGGGATGAATCGTCGGCAGGGGCAACTACTGAAACCGTCGGCCATCGCTGGCATCCTCTGCGCTGGCTGGGGCTGGCGGTGCTGGTGGTGGTGTTGGCGATTCTGGTTTTGGTTGGTTCGACGATCGCTCTGCTGCGTTCGGAAACCGGAACCGCCTGGATCATTGACCGCATTCCCGGCTTGCAAACCGAACAGGCCAGCGGTTCGCTGCTGGGAGCCTGGCAGGCTCGGCGGTTGCAATGGCAGGGCTATGGCGTGTCGGTAGACGTGCAAGACCCACGGGTGGCCTGGTCGCCGGGATGTCTGTTCCAAAAAAGCCTGTGTCTGGATCAGCTGGCGGCCGGTGCCGTGGACGTGCAGGTACAGTCGGCCGGGAACGATGTGCCGGCCCCAGCCTCCGTCATCACGCTGCCCGGGATTAACCTGCCGCTGGCGGTTGGGCTCGCAAACGGTGAGTTTGGCCCCTTGACCGTCAATGGCGCCCGAATATGGGACCAGTTTACCCTGGCAGCCCGGGGCTCAGGTGCGGACATGATTGTCGAGCGGGCAGACTATCAGCTGGGGGATGTGCTGGTTGACGCCAGCGGCCGGGTGACCCTGCGCCGGGACTGGCCATTGGATCTCGATGCAACCGTGCAATTGTCTCCGCCTTCCGGTGATCACTGGCAGATCGTTGCTAATCTGAGTGGTAGCGTGCGGGACCTGTCGTTGTCCGGGCGCAGCAACGGCTACCTGAATGCCAGGTTTAGCGGTAAAGCGCAGCCATTGGTTCCCGCCCTACCGGTGGAACTGGATTTGCAAACCCCTCGATTCCTCGCCGATCCGTCGTTACCGGACACTCTGGCATTGACCAAAACCCGGATCGCCGTGCGCGGTTCCTTGGCTGACGGATTTAACACCAGCCTGGAGGGGCTTTTACCTGGTACGTCCGGTGACATTCCGTTGAGCGCCGCCGGCCACCTGACCGAAGGCGGTATGAGTGAATTCGAGCTGGTATTGACCCGCCCACCGGCGGATGCCGCGATCCCTGAAGGCCGGCTGTCAGTGACCGGCAAGGCTTCCTGGTTCGATGGTATCAGCGCGGATGCGAAGGTGCAGTTGCAGGATTTTCCCTGGCACAGTCTGATCCCCGGCCTGTCAGAACCGGCGGTGTCACTCCGGCAGTTAACGGCAGACGCACGCTATGAAGAAGGGGCATTTAACGGCAAGGTTGAAGGCGCACTGGAAGGCCCATACGGGCCGGCGGAGTTTTCTGCATCGGCCCGTGGCGACCATGAATCGGTTCAGGTGGACAATCTGCTGATTACCGCCGGTGATAACCGAATTGCCGGCAGCGGGCGTTATGGCAATGGTATCCAGGCCGATCTTCAGGTCCGGTTGCCCCGGCCACAACGTTTGTTGCCGGGCCTGGAGGGCGAGCTGTTGGCGGATATAAGCTTGGGTGGAACACTGGCCAGGCCGTCTGGGCGTGTGTCGGCCAACGCCATGGATCTGGCCTGGCAGGACCAGGTCAGTCTGGCGGATGCCCGTCTGCAGGCGGAGTTTTCCGGGGCTGGCGTGCTTTCTTCGACGCTGTCGGTTCAGGCTCTGCAGGCCGGCGGTCAGACTTTTCAGGCCATCGAGGCCGCAGTGGACGGCACCCGGGACAACCATCGGCTTGGTCTGGAGGCGACCCATGCCAATGGAGCATTGTCGCTGGCGTTGTCGGGTAACCTGCCAGCTGACGGGACAGAGCTCTGGCAGGGAGTGTTGGAACAGGGTGAGCTGGAGCTGCCCGAGCCGGGCCAAACCTGGACACTGCAGGAAGCTACCGCATTGACCGTCGATCCGCAGGGGCAGGTTGATCTTGCGGCCCATTGCTGGAATTGGCAGAACAGTTCGATATGTGCCCGCGACCAGAGGCTTTGGCCGGATACTCGTTTAGCCTTGCGCGTTGAGCAATTTCCCGCGTCTGCTCTGGAAGCACTGTTTCCTGAAACCTTCCGTTGGGATGCCCGTATTGATGCCGATGTGGATCTGGCTATCACCGACGGCGGCCCAGAAGGCGATGTCAGCTTCGATGCCGGAGCCGGTCAATTCGAGCTGCTGGTACTGGATGAGTGGCAACCACTGGCCCACCGGCAGCTTCAACTCTCCATGGCACTTGGCAAGCAAACGGCCGATGTCTCCATGCTGTTGGATGGTCCGAAATTGGGGGCCTTCAGGGCCAATTTGGCGGTCAGGCCCATGGCTGATAACCAGCCCGTGGAGGGCTCGTTCAGCCTTGATGGGCTGGATCTGTCTCTGATTCAGCCGATTTCCGGGCTTGAGGAGGTCTCTGGCCGGGTGAGTGGTTCGGGCCGCCTTGCCGGGCCGCTGATGAATCCGCAGGTATTCGGCGAGGTGGCACTCACCGGTGGGCGGTTCTTTGATCCGTCTTTACCGCTGCCCATGGAAGACGTGGTGCTGGCGCTGGAGTTCGGGGGGCGAAGTGCCGATATCAGCGGCCGCTGGCAAAGTAATGATCGCAGCCAAGGGCAGCTCGGCGGTCGTCTGGACTGGCAGGGGGAGCCGGCGCTATCACTGAACGTGACCGGTGAACGGCTGCCGTTGACCTACGAGCCCTATGCCCGGCTGGAAATCGAGCCGGATCTGGACATTGTCTTTAGTGCCGGGGAGCTTTCCATTACCGGAGAAGTGGCAGTACCCCGGGGGGATATCCGGGTACAGGCGCTGCCGGAATCGGCCGTCCGGGTGTCGGAGGATGAAATGGTGGTGGGCGTTCAGCGCCCCGAACCCGCGGTGCGCAGCATGCCCATGGATGTCACGCTGGTTGTGGGGCAGGATCGGGTTACCTTTGACGCCTTCGGCCTCACGGGTAATCTGAAAGGCACCTTGCGTATCGGCAATAACATGGACACCCGGGGCGCGCTGCAACTGGTGAATGGGCAGTACCAGAAGTTTGGCCAGGATCTCGAGCTGCGCCGGGCACGGGTGCAGTTTCTCGGCCCGCTGACGGAGCCCTATCTGGATATCGAAGCGATACGGACGGTTGAAGCCGTGGTGGCCGGTATTCGCCTGACCGGGCCCGTCAGTGCGCCTGAAACCGAAATCTTTTCCGAGCCGCCCATGCCACAAACGGATGCGTTGTCTTATCTGGTGCTGGGCCGTGCGCCGGGGGCCGGGCAGGGCGGTGACGGTCAGCTGGCCACGGCTGCGCTGTCTCTGGGGCTGACCCAAGCGAGCAAAATCACCCAGGGGCTGGGTAGTGAACTGGGCATTCGTGAGTTGACGCTGGAAACCGAGGGCTCGGGCGAGCAGGCCTCGGTGGTGGCCAGTGGTTATATTACCGACGAACTGAGCCTGCGCTACGGCGTCGGTATTTTCGAACCCATCACCACGGTTGCCCTTCGGTACGATCTGGGGCGGTATTTCTATCTCGAGGCTGCCAGTGGTCTGGCCGCCTCACTGGATATTTTTTACACCCGGGATTTCTGATTCGGGGCGCCGGCTCAGTTCAGCTCAAAGGTGGCGTTGACGGTGGCGCGAATTTCTCTTGGCCCGACACTGGACACGGTATCGGCCGCTTCTGCAGCCTGGGCCCGCATCATTGGCGCGGGCCGGTAGCTGTTGTCCAGGTTCACCGAAACCACCTCACCGCAACGCTTGCCGAATTGTTTGGCGGCAAACTGGCAGCGCTGGCGGGCGTCTGTGATGGCTCTGGCCAATGCCTGGTTCTCCAGCCTGTCTTCGTCGGAATGAAAAAACTGGTGCGTGCCCAGGTTGTACTGGAGGCCGATGTCCTGTGCGTGACCAATCAGCGGGTTCAGCAGGGTAAGGTCGCCAATACTGAAGCTAACTGTCTGCCTGGCAATGGATCGTGTTTCGGGTTCATCGTTATTGTCTTTGGGGTAAGCCTGCCTGATATGAAGGCTCAGCTGCGCGTCGCTGTAATCCGTCAGTTGTTCCCGGTAAGGAGCGATTGCTTTCCGCCACCGGGCCATGCTGTTTGCGACTCGCTCGGAGGCCTTATCTGGATTCGTGTGCTCCGCCTGCGCAGTGAACTGCAGGCGCGCGCTGTCCGGAGTGTATTGCACGGTGCCTTCGCCGCTCAGGCTGAGCTCTCCGGCCTGGGTTAATGCGGGGGCAAGGGCGGAAGAGGCCAGGCCCAGGGTTAACATCCAGGTAGTCCAGTGTTTTTTCATCGGGTTTTCCCCTGTAAATTGATGGCGGATTGACGTTGCTTCAGGCGTTCGAGCTTGCGTGCGCGGGCAGCGTGCACGAAATGGCTGAAGATGCGCCGGTGGCCGGCGTGGTAAAGCAGATATTCCGGGTGCCACTGAATGCCCATCAGCCATTGCTTTCCGGTATTTTCAATGGCCTGCACGAACAGGTCGTTATCCAGCCCGGTCACCCGTAGATTTCGGCCAAGGCGTTTGATGGCCTGGCTGTGAATACGGTTGGCGCCGATCACCGTATGGTGCATCAAACGGCCGATGCGGCTGTCCTGCACCAGCTGCACGGTTTGCAGCGGCAGCAGCAGCGGCCGGTGCCGGGTTTTATTGCGCAGCGGCGTGACGTTCTGGCACAGGCTGCCGCCATGAAACACGTTGATAAACTGCGCGCCCCGGCAAATGCCCAGCACCGGTATGTTCAGGGCTTCTGCCTGCTCGAGCAGGGCGTAATCAGTGCGGTCCCGCTTGCGGTCGTAACTCGCCGTGACCTGCGGGTGCTGCCCGTAACGTTCCGGATGCACATGGGTACCGCCAGATAAAACCAGCCCGTCCAGCAGGGTGACATCAATCTGGCTGCCGGGGCGGATGTAATGGGTTCTCGCACCGTGTAACCGCAAACCAAGATTGATCAGCCGCTGAGCCGTGCCGAAGCGTTTTGGCCCACTGATGCCGATGGTCAGGCCGGGGATTTCCGGAATGTCGGTCAGTTCAGACATAGCCTTTCCGTTCAAGCCAGCGGGCAGTGGTTTCCCACCAGGAATGGGTCAGGTTGTGAAAGCTGAAGGTGCGGGCCTGGTGATACAGCTGGCGCAGTTCTTCCAGGTCTTCCGGGTGGTTGGCGATGTCATCAACGATCACCCAGTCGTTCCAGACGGACGAGAAATGCCAGTCCTGGTTGCCGATATCGCAGTCCGGTAGCCGGTAGTGCAGTGTGGGCCGGCTTTTCACACGCGGGTCTTTCACATGGCGTTCAAGTAGCGGCTTGTCCAGATAGGCGAACAGGGGCAGCAGATCCAGTGCCCGATTACGGGTTGGGTTGTGGTGCAGGTAATCCTGCATGAGCTTTTCGATGCCCGGCTGGTAATCGTCAGCCAACAGCAGCTGCGTGTAGCGGTTGCTCCAGGGCTCGATGTAAGGGGTGAATTTTCGGCTGATATCGAGCTGGTGTCGGGTTTTCAGCCATTCATAAAGCGCCGCGAAGGCCTGCAGGTAGCTGAGTATAGTGCCGGCCTGTAAATCCGGTAGTTCCGGGTTGAGCTGGAGGCCGAAGGCGAAATAGATGGCCTCTCGGCTGCCCCGGGCGCCTTCGGTATGAAGCTCATCCACCAGTGATTCAATGGCCGGCAGGCGGGATAACGGCAGCGGCGGCGCGACAATTTCCAGCGGCACGATTTTTTCCGCAGCCGAGTCGATCACGGTCATGGCGTGGCTGCCCAAATCACGCAGTGACTGGGGTAACCGGTCATCGTCCAGGTCCAGCTGCTTGATCGGGTCGGCGTCCAATTCGATGCTATAGGTGCCGTCGGTGGTTTCCACTTCCGTGACGTACCGAGAGGCAAGGCGGGCTTCGCCCCCCAGAAGCCGTGCTACATGGGCCACCAGGGCGCTGTAGCTCAGTCCGGACAGCTCGATTTCCACCCCTACCTTGCGCTCGTCGCCCTCACTGGTGTTAGTGGTCGTGGGCATTCTGCAGCGATCAGATGCATTCATTGTCGGTATCCGCGGGAAGTTGTCCAAATACCTTATCATAGCTTTGCCGGGCCAACAGACCCCGCCGGCCTGCCCGCCGCCGGGGTTTGTTGGTGGGTGCACAAACAGGCTTTACACTGGATAAAACACTGTATATAGTCAATTCACTGTATATAAAACCAGGAACAGACTTCCGGAGCCAAGCCATGAAGCTGACTGCCAGACAATCCCAGGTGCTCGATATCATTCGCCGGTATGTGGATGAAACCGGTTATCCGCCCACCCGCGCTGAAATCGCAGCCGAACTGGGCTTCCGCTCCGCCAATGCCGCCGAGGAGCATCTGCGGGCCCTGGCACGAAAGGGCGCGATCGAGATGGTGCCCGGTGCCAGCCGGGGTATCCGCCTGCCGGAAGCCGAACCGGATCTGGGGCTGCCCGTGGTGGGGCAGGTGGCGGCCGGTAGCCCGATTCTGGCCGAGGAGCACATCGAGGACCACTGCACGCTGCGCCCGGAATTCTTCTCTCCGTCAGCGGATTATCTGCTGACCGTCCGTGGCATGAGCATGAAGGACATAGGCATCCTGGACGGCGATTTGCTGGCGGTGCACTCCACCCAGGATGTCCAGAATGGCCAGATTGTGGTGGCCCGGATCGGTGAAGAAGTGACGGTCAAACGTTTCCGCCGGGAAGGCTCCCGGGTCTGGCTGATCGCCGAGAACAACGAGTTTGCGCCCATCGAGGTGGATCTGACCGAACAGGAGCTGTTCATTGAAGGTCTGGGGGTGGGAGTTATTCGCCGCTCGGACCTTCACTGACAGCCGGTTCCCGGTAACGCAAGGCAGGTAGGTGAGTTATGGAACAGTTGAGTTTTAACCAGAACACCGCGTTTCAACCGGCGATTGCCGCGCCCGCAAAACCGGTCGTGGCCGATTCCGCCAAGCGTGCGGGTGCCGGCAATGTAACGGAAATCATTCTGCCGGAAGGTCAGGTGGAGAATTTTCAGTTGTTGCTGCCCATGCTCACTCAGCTGAACCGGGAAAAACGTTGGTTGGCCTGGATTGATCCGCCGCAGGGGCTGGTTGCCAAGTGGCAGACAATGCACGGAATTGTCGCCAGTGAACTTCTCGTTTTGCGTTCATCCGCTGATTACTCGGCGTTGCAACTGGCGGAGCGGGCACTGGGCGCGGGCACCTGTCACGCGGTGGTGTTGTGGACCGGTAAACTGGGCAAGAGAGCTTTCGAATCCCTTCAGAAAGCCTCGGTCAGTGGCAGTAGCCACGGGGTCATTCTGCGCCAGCGCTAACCGGGCATCAGTGCAGGGTGTGGCTGGTGTAAGGCTCGGCAAACTCGGCCTCGTCTTCCTCCCAGTCGATATCATGGCTGATGTCGCCTGCCGCTTCGATGCCGGCGGCGATCATGGCCTTGGCGATGTTCATGTCGCGATTATCCATCATCTCCCGGGCTTCATCGGAAAACGAAATCCGCACAAGGGGTGCAGACTCGTCATCATCGGCCCGGCGCAGTGCATAATCGCCATTGGCCAGTTGTACAATTTCGAAAAACGATGGAGACATTAATTAAACCTTTGTCCTGATGGGATCATGGGTGAATTCGGAAATCGGTGCCTGCGACCTGTTACCACTCGTTGTGTTGCTCGGAGAGGCTTCGACTAAACGCCGCCATGGCGCTTCGAGTCTTCTCCAGAGCGGCGGGTGAGAAATCGGCCTGCGGCTCGCTCGAAACGGCAATGACATTCTCGGTGGTTGCCGGCTTATTGGGCGCCACTGGCTCATTCAGAGCTTTTTCCAGCCTGGCCAGGTGGTTCCACCAACTGTCTGGCGTAGTGGCCAGTTGTCGTAGTGCCTCAAGATCCGGCACCGAATACGAAAACAGCGCTTCCAGCTCTTCCAGTGTGCGAGGGCAAGCCTGTTTGTGCTGGTGATAGCGGGCCACCATCTCCAGCAGTATTTGCCTGGCTCTTAACAACATTTCCGCGCTGGCCTGGCCCAGCGCCTGTTTTTGCACGGCCGCAGGCGTATGGCCGGTAGCCGTGCCGTCCCCGATGTGTTCCAGCTGTGCCAGCAGTGCACGTGCCAGATAGAGCTTTTGTGAAACCACCGAATACTGTTGAACTGCCATGGATGTTCTCGCCTGCGAACCGAACCGGTGATTATACCAAGTTAACGAGCCGCTGAATAACTCCCGATTACCTGCGCTATGCAGCGCGGTTTACAACCTTCTGGTACTGGCGCCAATCACGTATGATCGGCAATACATCAAGGTAGCCGCAGGAGCATGATCATGGCCAATCCTCAGGAATTACTCGAACAACTGGACGCCCTGAAAGCCCGCCTTGAGGCGGCGCTGGCCGAGCAGGACTGGGACGCGCTGGTGGAGCTGAACAGCAAGATCAAACCGGCCGTCGAACCATTGATGCAGGCGCTGGAAAATCATGAGGTGGATCCGGACGTTGTGCGCGAACGGCTGGAGGGGCTCAACGAGTTTGTTCAGACCGCCGACAGGGAGGCGACGCAGGCCCGCGAGGAGGCCCGTGCCTCGTTAAAAGGGATGAGCCAGAACCGTAACGCCGCCAGGGCCTATCAGGACGTATCTTCCGGTCGGCCGAAATAACCCCGGACAAAACAGTGTCATAAAATTGACTCTGGCTGCGCAACAGTCTTAAATACGGCTCAAACTCCCCCCGACAGAGAAGTCTGTGCATGTCTGAAAATAACACGGTACTGGTGCTGAGCGGCGATGAAGGCCGCCGTCGTGATCTGGTGACGATCCTCGAATTTGTGGGCGACGAACAGGTGCTTGCCGGTGCCGACGCGCAATCGGTGCTTGCTGATGAGCAGGCGGGGCAGGATGCTCTGCTGGCGGTGGTCAATGGCGAAGATGATGACGCCGTACCAGTGATTGAGCAGATTGGGGAGGCGGTGCGGGGGCTGCCGATTGTCGTGGTTGGCGATGCTGATCTGGGGAATTTGCCGGAACAACAGGCAGCCCGGGTAGTGGCACGCATGGACTGGCCATTGAATTACACCAAATTTGTTGACGCCTTTTATCGTGCGCAGTTGTACCGTGAACAGTTCCGTCGAAGCCGTAACAATGGCCGGGGTGTTCAGTTGTTCCGCAGCCTGGTGGGGACCAGTCGGCGTGTGCAGCAGGTGCGGCAGCTGATGCAGCAGGTGGCCGACAAGGAGGTGAGCGTGCTGGTTACCGGCGAGTCCGGCACTGGTAAGGAAGTGGTTGCCCGCAACCTGCACTACCATTCTTCTCGTCGTGACAAGCCTTTCGTGCCGGTGAACTGTGGCGCGATTCCAGCCGAACTGCTGGAAAGTGAGCTGTTTGGCCACGAAAAAGGGGCGTTCACCGGTGCCATTACCGCCCGGGTTGGACGCTTCGAGCTGGCCGAGGGTGGTACCCTGTTTCTCGATGAAATCGGCGATATGCCGCTGAACATGCAGGTTAAAATCCTGCGGGTTCTGCAGGAACGCACCTTCGAGAAAGTGGGCAGCAACAAAACCCAGAGTGCCGATGTCCGGGTGATTGCCGCTACCCACAAGAATCTCGAAGAGATGATCGAGTCCGGTGACTTCCGGGAAGATCTGTATTACCGCCTGAATGTTTTTCCGATCGAGATGCCTTCCCTGCGCGAGCGGGCAGAGGATATCCCGCTACTGATCAATGAATTGATCGCCCGCATGGAAAAGGAAAAGCGGGGTACGCTGCGGTTGAATTCGGCAGCAGTGATGAGTCTGTGTCGTCATGAATGGCCGGGTAATGTGCGGGAATTGGCCAACCTGGTGGAGCGACTGGCCATTATGCACCCCGATGGTGTGATTGGCGTGCAGGAGCTGCCGGCAAAGTTCCGCTACGTGGATGATTATGAAACCAGCCCCGAGCCCGAACAGGAACCCGGGCTGGCTGACAACGCCGCAGGCCTGGTGGGCCTGGACGCACCCGCCACGCTGCCCACGGATGGACTGAACCTTAAAGACTATCTGGCTACCCTGGAAAAGCAGTTGATACAACAGGCGTTGGACGAAGCCGACGGCGTGGTTGCCCGGGCGGCGGAAAAGCTGAGTATCCGCCGCACCACTCTGGTGGAGAAAGTGCGCAAGTACGGTCTGCGCCAGGAATCGGAAGAGGCCTGAGAGCCTATCCGGTAGCGTCAAAGGTTCGTAACCTGTTGGCGCTGCCGGTGCTTTTCTCCCGCCAGAATATCGTCACCAATCCCCTTCTAAAATCTCTTTCCTTTTGAAAATAAAGAAAAAAATAATTTTGGCACAGTTCTGGCTTATACACTCGTAACGATACATCCGATTGCTCTGGCCCCCGCCGGGCCGGTTCAGGGAGAAAGTTATGAGTCAGGCACAATTTGTCTTGCAACCCGAACACCTCAACGCAGCCGATGCCAATGCTGCCGCCGATGTGAACAACAAGGTCACCGCGTTGTTCCCGGAGCAGAAAGACGAGGCGGTGGATTCCGCGCTGGATCTGTTCAACCGCATGTCGCAGCAAATTACCGACTCCTATCGTACCCTTGAGTCCCGCGTTAACCAGTTGTCTGGCGAGCTAACCCAGGAAAGCCTGCAGCGTCAGCAGGAACTGGAACAAAAAGAACAGCTGGCTGATCAGCTGTCCACATTGCTCAAGGCACTGCCGGCCGGCGTGGTGGTTCTGGATAAACACGGCGTCGTCAGTCAGTGCAATCCGGCGGCCGTGTCGCTCTTGGGCGAGCCGCTGGATGGTGAGAGCTGGATCAACGTCATTCAGCGCTGCTTTGCTCCGCGCCGGGATGATGGCCACGAGGTTTCCCTGAAAGACGGCCGCCGGGTCAGCATTGAAATCCGGACCATGGAAAACCAGCCGGGCCAGCTGATTCTTTTGACCGACCTGACCGAAACCCGCCAGCTGCAATCCCAGTTGGCCCATGCCCAGCGCCTGTCGGCGATGGGCAAAATGGTCGCCTCCCTGGCCCATCAGATCCGCACGCCACTTTCTGCCGCCATTCTCTACGGTGGTCATCTGAGCCAGCCGGATCTGGAAGAGGAAATGCGTCAGCGTTGTGCCGACCGCCTGATGTCTCGCCTGACTCACCTGGAGCAACAGGTGCGCGACATGCTGATTTTCGCCCGGGGCGAAACCCGGCTGGCCGAGGAATTGCCTGCCGGCAAATTGGTTTCTGCTTTGGAAAATGCGCTTGAAGGTGTCCGTCTGGCACCTGGGGCTTCGGTCAAAGTTCATAACCGGGTGTCCGGCGACTGCCGGCTGATGTGTAACCGGGATGCCCTGGTGGGTGCCTGTACCAACCTGGTGAACAACAGCCTGGAAGCGGGTGCCAACGCGGTGGAGGTGACGCTGGAATCCACCGCTGCCGGCCTGAATATCCAGGTGGCGGACAACGGCCCCGGCTTTGGTTCCGAGCAGGCCGCACGTGTCACCGAAGCGTTTTATACCACCAAATCCCACGGTACCGGTCTGGGTCTGGCGGTAGTGCAGGCAGTGACTAAGGCCCACAAGGGCGAGTTTTCCATTTATTCACCGGAGCAGGGCGGCGCAGTGGCACAACTGCAGTTACCGACCCTCGCTGGTTAAAAGAACAAGACTGGAGGCAGATGGCATGGCTAAGGCAAAAATTCTCATCGTGGAAGACGATCACGATCTGCGGGACGCCCTGGTGACCACCCTGGAGCTGGCCAAATTCCAGGTTCACGAGGCCGCCGACGGTGAACAGGCGCTTGCCAGCCTGGCAAAAAGCCCGGTGGATATGGTGGTCAGTGATGTCAACATGCCGGGCATGTCCGGCCATGAATTGCTCGGCGAGGTGCAGCGACTGTACCCGGGCCTGCCGATGATGCTGATTACCGCTTACGGCCAGATCAGCGATGCGGTCTCCGCCATGCAGTCTGGTGCCATTGACTATCTGGTCAAACCGTTTGAACCCAGAGTTCTGGTGGAAGCGGTCAGTAAAGTGGTGGGCGGTGCCAGCCCGAAATCAGGCGATCAGCCGGTGGCCGAAGACCCGGTCAGCTTGCGCATGTTCCAGCTAGCCAGCAAGGTGGCCAATAGCGAATCCACGGTGATGATTTCCGGCGAAAGCGGTACCGGTAAAGAAGTGCTGGCCCGCTACATTCACCAGCAATCGCCCCGTGCCGATGAGCCGTTTGTGGCCATCAACTGCGCCGCTATTCCGGAAAACATGCTCGAAGCCATTCTGTTCGGCCACGAAAAAGGGGCCTTTACCGGTGCTGTCTCGTCGTCGCCGGGCAAATTCGAGCAGGCCAACGGTGGCACCATTTTGCTGGATGAAATCTCCGAAATGGACATGAACCTGCAGTCAAAACTGCTGCGGGTACTCCAGGAGCGGGAAGTGGAACGTGTGGGTGGTCGCAAGACCATTGCCCTGGATGTGCGAGTGATTGCCACCACCAACCGGGACCTGGGGGATTACGTTCGCGAGGGCAAGTTCCGAGAGGATTTGTACTATCGCCTCACCGTTTTCCCGATGCACTGGCAGCCCTTGCGTGAACGGCCCATGGATATCCTGCCGCTGGCCAAATCCCTGTTGCGCAAGCACAGCCGGAAAATGAAGCTGACTGGCATCACCCTGGCCGAGGACGCCCGTCGCGCTCTCACCACCCACGCCTGGCCGGGGAATGTGCGAGAGCTGGATAACGCCATACAGCGCGCGCTGGTGTTGATGCAGGGAACCGTCATCCACGCCGGTGACTTGTGCCTCGAGCTTGGGATTACCGGTAAGCCGGATCTACAGGCAACGCAACCGACTGGGGCGCCGGACCTGCAAGCGCGTACCGAGCCGCCGGCTCGGGAAGAGCGGGCCGTAAAGGAGGTGCCTATCTACACGGCGGAAGAGCAGCAGGCGCAGCAGGCCGCTGCTGCTGTCGACAGCGAGCCGAGTGCCGAAAACCAGGATTCGGGCGGAAGCCTGGGCAATGATCTGCGCCAACAGGCGTTCCGTATCATTATTCAGACGCTACGCAACGAAGGTGGCCGTCGTAACCGGGCTGCCGAACAGCTGGGAATCAGTCCCCGCACCCTGCGGTATAAGCTGGCCCAGATGCGTGACGCTGGTATCGATCTGGAAAGTGAATTGGCTACCGCATGATGGCCATCAGGCCGTTAACCTTCTCAGTAAGCTACTCCTTCGGGCACCCTGCGGGGTGCCGCTTTTTTGTCATCTTTCTGTCCTCGCTTTCGGTTTCCCCCTGGCCGACTACTCCGCTGGCTGTCAAAACTTTGTCGTCGACAATTGTTCTTGCCTGAAATTAATATCTAAGGAATTGAAATAAAAGACATAAATTATATTGGCCTGCCAATTGCTTTATCTCCCGCAACAACCTCTGTCATGAAGAGATGAACAGACGCCCTGACGGGCAACCGGGAGAGAAACATGGTTCAGCGTGCCGACATCAACAGTGTCTTGTCCGACATCCGCAGTCTGCGTTCGCAAATGATGCAGAACCAGCAGAATCAGCAGATCGAACAGAACCAGGGTGTCCGCAACCGTGTTGACGGTCCGCGAGAAGTGCAGGAAACCCGGGAAACCACCAGTTTTGGTGATATGCTGGGCAACGCCGTCAACAACGTGAACAACCTCCAGCAAGAAGCCAGCGAGTTGCGTACCGCCTACGATATGGGTGACCCGAACGTGGATATCACCCGGGTGATGATTGCCGCCGAAAAATCTTCCGTGTCTTACGAAGCACTGACCCAGGTCAGGAACCGGGTGGTTCGTGCTTATGAAGACATTATGAACATGCCGATCTGATAACGGAGCAGTAGCATGGCCAGCGTACCTGCAGAAACCAACGCCTCAGACCTGCCGGCAGGCAGCGAGAGCGACAGTCCGGAAGCCGGCAACAAAATGTTGCTGGGTTTCAATCGCCTGAACCTGCTGCGCCAGATCGGCCTGATGGTCGGGCTGGCTGCCAGTGTTGCCCTGGGCGTGGCCGTTGTGTTGTGGGCGCAGGAGCCCAACTACCAGCCGGTGGTGGGCGATCTGTCCAACTACAACCCGCAGGACGTGGCTTCGATACTGGACAGCAACGGCATTGAATACAAAATGGACCCGCGCTCTGGCGCCTTGTTGGTACCTTCCGACAAAGTTTATGACGCCCGCATGAAGCTGGCGGCGGAGGGCGTGACCGACCGTAAAACCATTGGTTTTGAATTGCTTGATAAAGATCGGGGCCTGGGCACCTCTCAGTTCATGGAAACCGTCAGCTATCGCCGTGGCCTGGAAGGTGAGCTGGCCCGCACCATTGCCAGCATGCGTGGGGTTAAAAACGCCCGCGTACATCTGGCCATTCCTGAAAGATCCGTATTTATTCGTGATGCCCGCGAGCCCAGCGCCTCTGTGTTCCTGGACCTGTTTGCCGGCCGCCGTCCCGAACAAGAGCAGATTCGTGCCATCGTCAACCTGGTGGCAGGCAGTATTCCGATGATGAATCGTGAACAGGTAACAGTGGTTGATCACAACGGCAATCTGCTGACCGGCGACGAGCCGGAAGCCCAGGTCGACCGGATGAAGGATCAATACGAGTACACCTCCCGGGTGGAAGAGCGGCTGACCCGCCGGGTGGCTTCCCTGGTTTCCCCGATTATCGGTGATGGCCGCTACCGCGCAGAGGTAACCGCCGATCTGGATTTCTCGGCGGTCGAACGTGCCGAGGAACTGTTCAACCCGGATCAGCAGGCTGTGCGCAGTGAACGTGAACTGGTTGACCAGCGTGGCGCAAATGCCCAGGGTGGCGTGCCGGGTGCGCTGTCCAATCAACCGCCGGGCGCGGCCACCGTGCCCGAGCAGGTCGGGGAGGGTGAAGAAGGTGAAGGTGGCAATGCCGAGCCAGTAAATGTGCGCCGCGAGTCTACCCGTAACTACGAAGTGGACCGTACCGTCAGCTACACTCGCCAGGAAATGGGTGCCATTAACCGTGTTACCGTAGCCCTTGCGGTGGATGACAAACGGGTTGTGGATCCGGAAACCGGCGAAGTCTCGTTTGAGCCCTGGACCGAACAGGAGCTGCAGCGCCTGAGCATGTTGGTACGCGATGCGGTGGGTTACTCCGCCGCCCGTGGTGACAGCGTAACCGTGATGAATACCGCTTTCGCACCGGAAGAAACGGTGGAATACGAAGAGCCCGGCTTCTGGGAACAGCCCTGGTTCTGGGATCTGATGAAGCAGGTGTTGGCGGGGCTGGTGATCCTGATTCTGGTACTCGGCCTGCTGCGCCCGACTCTCAAGGCCCTGTCCGGTGGTGGTCGAGCCGGTAAAGAAGCCGAGAGCGACGACGATTACGGCTCGCTGGAAGGCATTGAAGGTGGCGACGCCCTGCGGGATGCCATGTCTTCCCAGGACGACCTGCTTTTGCCAGGCGCAACCGAAGGTTATGATAGGCACCTGAATGCCCTGAAAGGTTTGATCGCTGATGATCCGGCCAGGGTTTCCCAGGTACTGCGTCAATGGGTGAACGTCGATGACTGATGAAAACGGCCAACAGGGTGGCGCGCAGAAACCAAGGCGCAAGATCCCCCGGGTCGAGCAGGCCGCCATTCTGCTAATGTCGCTGGGCGAGGCGGACGCCGCCGAAGTGCTCAAACACATGGGGCCGAAAGAAGTGCAGCGGGTAGGCGTGGCCATGGCGCAGATGGACGACGTCAGCAAGGATGACGTGGAATTCGTGCTGTCCCAGTTTGTCGACGCCGTGGGTGGGCAAACCGGTCTGGGCGTGGGCAACGACGATTACATTCGTACCATGCTTACTCAGGCATTGGGTGACGACAAAGCCTCCAGTCTGATTGACCGTATCCTGATCGGCGGCAACACCACCGGCCTGGACACCCTGAAATGGATGGAACCCAAGGCCGTGGGCGACGTTATCCGCTACGAACACCCGCAGATCCAGGCCATCGTTATTTCCTACCTGGATCCGGACCAGGCCGCCGAGATTCTGGCGACCCTGGATGAAAAAGTCCGGCTGGACGTCATGATGCGCGTGGCCTCGCTGGAAAGTATCCAGCCCCAGGCGCTTCAGGAACTCAACTCCATTCTTGAAAAACAGTTCTCCGGTGGCTCGGCCGCACAAACCAGCCGTATTGGCGGTGTCAAACGGGCGGCGGATATCATGAACTTCATGGAACGCAGCATTGAAGGCGGCCTCATGGATTCCATCAAGGACATGGATCCGGATCTGGCCACCACCATCGAAGACCTCATGTTTGTGTTCGACAACCTCAAGGATGTTGACGACCGAGGTATCCAGGCGTTGCTGCGTGAAGTATCCTCCGAGGTGCTGGTGGTGGCACTGAAAGGTGCGGACGACGCGGTCAAGGACAAGATCTTCGCCAACATGTCCAAACGGGCGGCCGAATTGTTGCAGGATGATCTGGAGGCCAAGGGCCCGGTCAAGGTCAGCGAAGTGGAAGCCGCGCAGAAGGACATCATCACCATTGCCCGCCGTATGGCGGAAGCCGGCGAGATTTCCCTCGGCGGTGCCGGTGAAGAAATGATGTGATGAAAGACTCGGATCAGGATCGCAGTACCCGACCAAAAGAACAAATGACCGCCTGGGAACGGTGGGAGTTGCCCCTGCTTGATGAGCAGGGCAACGAAGTGGTTGAGGAAGCGGAAGTCAAACCCATGACCGCTTCCGAGCTCGAGGAAATTCGCAAGGCTGCTTACGAAGATGGCTTTAAAGAGGGCCGCGAGGCCGGCTATAAAAGCGGCCTGGAGCAGGGCCGGGAAGACGGCCACAAGGAAGGCTTCGAGACCGGCCAGAACGAAGGCCGGGAACAGGGTCGCGAACAAGCCGGCGAAGAAACCCGTCAGCAAGTGGCCGCCACCCTCGATCGTCTTGAGCACATCATGGGCGAACTGGTGCTGCCCATCCAGCGCCACGAGGAAGAACTGGAAACGGTGCTGGTTAACCTGACCACCGCCCTGTCCCGGGCCGTGGTGTTCCGGGAACTGAGCCTGGATTCCTCACAAATTCGCCAGGTGGTGCGCCAGGCACTTCAAGCGTTGCCGTCCACCGCCGAAAACCTGCGCATTCATATCCACCCGGATGATCTGGAACCGGTACGGGAAGTGGCCGAACGTCTGGAAGTGGCGCCGGTGATCGTCGAAGACGACAGCCTGATGGCCGGTGGCTGCAAGGTTGAATCCCGCCACAGTCTGGTGGACTACACCATCGAAAAGCGCTTCCAGCACGCCGTTCAGGGTATGCTGGAAGAGCAGCTGGGCGAACCGACCAGCGCCGGTGCCCCGGAAGCAGAGTTGCAGATGGGCGAGCTGACCGATTTCCACCGGGATGTGCTGGCCGAATCCGCCATGGACGAGCCGCCGGCACCGGGGGCAGCCTCCGATTCTGAATCGCCACCAGAGCCGGGCCCGGAGGGTGATGATGACGTACCGTCTGGCTGATCGCCTGAAAGAGCTGCAAAACGCTATTCCCCCGGAACCCGCGCCGGAATTGTCCGGCCGTCTGACCCGCATGGTCGGCCTGACGCTGGAATGCGTGGGCTGCCCCATGGTGGTGGGTGATCGCTGCGTGATCCAGGGCCAGAACACCGGCAATGTTGAGGCCGAAGTGGTGGGTTTCGAGGAAGACAAGGTCTACCTGATGCCGCTCACCGCCATTGAAGGCCTGCGGCCCGGTGCCCGGGTGGTGCCACTGACAGCTACCAGCCGTGTACCGGTTGGGCCGCAAATGCTGGGCCGGGTGGTCAACGGTGCCGGCGACCCGCTCGATGGCAAAGGCCCGTTGCAGGCCGAAGCCCGGGTGAACCTGTCCGGTGACATCATCAACCCGCTTGACCGCGCTCCCGTGCGCCAGTCCATGGATGTGGGTATTCGCGCCATCAACTCCCTTCTGACCGTTGGCCAGGGCCAGCGCCTGGGTCTGTTTGCCGGCAGTGGCGTGGGTAAAAGTATGCTGCTGGGCATGATGACCCGCTTTACCGATGCCGACATTACCGTGGTTGGTCTGATCGGCGAGCGGGGCCGGGAAGTGAAGGAATTTATCGAAGACATCCTTGGCGAAGAAGGCCTGGCCCGTTCGGTAGTCGTGGCCGCGCCCGCCGATGATTCGCCACTGATGCGCCTGCGTGCCGCCATGCTGACCACCCGTATTGCCGAGTATTACCGCGATCAGGGCAAGCGGGTGTTGCTGCTGATGGACTCGCTGACCCGCTATTCCCAGGCCCAGCGGGAAATTGCCCTGGCCGTGGGCGAGCCACCGGCCACCAAAGGCTACCCGCCTTCGGTGTTCGCCAAATTGCCGCAGCTGGTCGAGCGCACCGGTAACGGTCGCCCCGGTGGTGGCTCTATCACCGCCTTTTATACCGTGCTAACCGAAGGTGATGACCAGCAAGACCCCATTGCCGACGCCGCCCGGGCAATTCTGGATGGCCATATTGTGTTGTCCCGCCGGTTGGCGGAAGAAGGGCATTATCCTGCCATTGATGTGGAAGCCTCCATCAGCCGGGTCATGCCCCAGGTCACCAGCCCGGAGCACATGGCTCGTGCCCAGCGCTTCAAACAGGTTTACTCCCGTTATCAGCAAGCCCGGGACCTGATCAGCGTGGGGGCCTATGTCAAAGGTTCTGACCCTGAGACGGATTTTGCCATTCAGCACATTGGTAACATGCGCCAGTTCCTGCAACAGGGCCTGAATGAAAGTGCGCCTTTGAACGAATGTATTGATCAGCTAATGGCCGTGGTGCCGGAGCGCCGCTCGCCGGATCGCCAGAAAGCACCCGCCAACAATGCCGCCGGGGGTAATCGCTGATGCTGCGTTCGCAACGATTGCAGACCGTTCTGTCGCTGGAAAAGCGCAAGGAACAGGAGGCGCTTGAGCGCATGGGTGAAGCCCGGGACCAGGCCGAAGCCCACCGCGAGCAGGTGAGAAATCTTGAACAGTACCAGCAGGAATATCGCAACCAGATTCGTGCCAGCCAGCAGGGCGTGGTGCCGGTCGCTCGCCTGCAGGCCTGGCAGGCGTTTATCGGCCAGCTTGATCAGGTGATTGCCCAGCAGGAGAAGCAGCTCCAGCAGGCCGAGCAGCTTTTCGAGGCGCGCCGGCAGGAATGGCTGCAAGCCTGGGAGCGGCGCCGGGGTATGGAAAAATATATTGAAACCTGTCGGCAACAGGAACAGCGAGAACAGGATCTGCGCGAGCAGAAGCTGGCAGACGAAGCTGCGGGGCGGGCCTTTGTGCGACGCCAGCGATAACGCGGCAAATTGATTCAGGTGCATGCAAAATCCGGCAATTCGACTATGCTTGTGCCCATACAGCGGCTGGCGAAACGGCGGGAAAGCCGGCAGGAGTTTTCGTCATGTTTCGGGAGATTTGCAAATGCCGATATCTGCGCACCGTAGTGACAACGGGCAAACACTGGTTATTTCGGTGGAAGGGCGCTTCGATTTCAGTTCCCACCAGGCGTTTCGCGACGCCTATGAACAAGGCGATCGCGGAGTGGAGCGCTACGTAATCGACCTATCCGAGACCACCTATCTGGACAGTTCCGCATTGGGCATGTTGTTACTGCTGCGGGATCACGCCGGTGGTGACGCTGCCCGAATCTCCATTGAAAACTGCAACAGCGATGTCCGGCGCATACTCTCCATCTCCAACTTTGAACAGCTTTTCAGCATCTGCTGAGTCCTCTGGCCTGAACCTGCTGGTGGCTGAAGACAACCAGCCGGACCGGATGATTCTGTGCGCCTTGCTGGAAAAGCTGGGCCATCGCGTGTTTGAAGTCAGTAATGGCACGCAGGCGGTTGAACAGTTTGCCGCCATTCAACCGGACATCGTCTTGCTGGATGCCATGATGCCGGGTCTGGATGGCCTGCAGGCGGCCCGCCAAATCAAACAGCTGGCCGGCGACCGGCTGGTTCCCCTGGCTTTTCTCACCTCGTTGTCAGACCCCCGGGAGCTGGCCCGTTGTCTGGAAGCAGGCGGTGACGATTTTCTGATCAAGCCCTTTAACCGGGTTATCCTCGAAGCCAAGCTGAATGCGCTGAACCGCATGCGCCTGTTGCATCAGGCGCTGTCTGAGCGGGTGGAGCAGGAGCGCCGGAAGAACGAACAGATGCTGGCGGAGCAGAAAGTCGCCCGGCTGGTATTCGATAACGTAGCCCATGTTGGCTGCCTGACTGCCCCCAACATTCGTTACCACGCCTCCCCGTTGTCGGTGTTCAACGGAGATGTGGTGTTCGCTGCCAATCGGCCTGGTGGTGGCAGTCTGGTCTTTCTCGGTGACTTTACCGGGCATGGCTTGCCCGCCGCCATTGGCGCCATGCCCGTGGCGGAAATTTTCTATGGCATGGTGGCCCACGGCTTTCGCGCACCGGATATCCTGCGGGAGATCAACAATAAGCTCAGGCGCATTCTGCCGGTGGGTATGTTCTGCTGCGGTGCCATGATTGAGACCGACAGCCGCCAGGGGTTGTTGCGGGCCTGGAACGGTGGCCTGCCAGACGCCTGGGTGCTGCGTACCACGGGCGAGAGAGTGGCCATTCCATCCCGTAATCTGCCATTGGGGGTGCGTGATCCCGGTCAGTTTTCCG
Organism: Alteromonadaceae bacterium; assembly: GCA_013393545.1. The sequence goes on from JABXHG010000122.1 coordinate 22,622, forward strand.
CGTCAATGGTGGTGTTTCAGGCAACCCCGGGTGATCACGTGGTGTTGATGACCGACGGCTTTTCCGAAACCCGTGACCAGCAGGGCAATATGCTGGGAGAATCCGGCGTACGTGCGGTACTGGCAGGCCTGGATTTCCCGGATCAGGCGTTTGATGCCTTGCTGGCCCGCATCAAGGCGTTTGCCGGGCGCCCGGAATCGGTGGATGACCTGACCCTGTGCGCGCTGGAGATCACTGATACCACGCCGCCGCCACCTTCGCCACCGGTGCGCACCGGTGGCGATGAAGCTCCGGCTGGGGCGGCGGACTGGCAGTGCGTTTACGAAGTGCGGGAAAGCACCCTGGCCGAATTCAACCCTTTGCCGCTGTTACTGCATATCTGCATGGAAGTGCCCGGCCTGCGTTGCCGCAGCGGCGAGGTGTACACGCTTTTATCCGAACTTTACAACAATGCCCTGGAACACGGAGTGCTGGCCTTGTCATCTGAGTGGAAGGACTCGCCCCGTGGCTTTGCCTTCTATTATCAGGAGCGCCAGCGCCGGCTGGCGGAGACCAACGGGCATTTTGTTCGCTTCTTCCTGAGCCACGAATCCCGCCCGCCCGGCGGTCGCCTGAGAATTACCTGCGAAGACAGTGGTGATGGCTTTGATTTCGCAAGCCACTCTGCCAGAGTGACCGGGAGCCGTGCATCCCGGGGACCCGCTTCCACCAGCGGCGGCTATGCCGGTCGCGGGCTGGAATTGCTCAGACGCATGGCTACCCGGTTGCATGTGCATGGCAAGGGCAACCAGGTGGAAGTGGTTTACGACTGGGAACCGCCAACAGGCACCGATGGGAGACCGATTGATGACTGAACAGCCCCGGCTGGACGAAAACGCTCTGGCCGAACTGAAAGAAGTGATGGATAGTGACTTTGACGCTCTTGTGCAAACCTTTCTGGCTGATTCCCGAAGCCGCATCCAGACCCTGCGCGAAGCGCTCGGCCAGGCCGACGAGGAACAGATCGTCAAAACTGCCCACAGTTTTAAAGGCAGCTGCATCAACATGGGCGCGCCACGGCTTAGTGATCATTGCAGTCAAGCGGAGCAGGCCGGTAAAGCCGGCGACCTGTCTGGTATGGATGTCAGGCTGGCGCGCATCGAACAGGAATTCGAGGAGGTGGAGCGGAGGCTGAGCCAGCTCTGACCTTTGCTTGATTGATAAGTCTGGCACTGAACTTGCAGAAATTTCGGAAATGGCCCCTTGAGGGTGTTCCCGACAGAAAAGCGGCAAGAGGTTGCCATGCAGCAGAACATTCTTTCCCAAATGCCGGCCTCCGGTTCCCAGCAGGATGTGGCGGCGAACCGCCCGGCCAACAGCAGCCGGGATCCGGAAACCGGTAGAAGCCGGTTTGATGAAGTGTCCCGTGCCCAGGAAAAGCGCCTGGAGCAGCAACGCCTTGAACAGCAGCGCGCGGATCAGCGCCGCATGGAAGAAAAACGCGCCGATCGCCAGGCCCAGAGTGACCGGCTGGAAGAGAAGCGCGAGCAGCGGCGCGCTCAGGCCGCCGATGACCGTAAAGCGGATGAATCCCGCAACGACAACCGTGCTGCCGACAAAAGCAATGACAAAACCGCCGAACGCGCGGACAAACCGGGAAAAAACAGCGATAAAGCGGACGATGCGGCTACTAACAAGGCCGGCGAAGCCAACAAGGGCAGCGGCAAAAAAGACGAGGCTGAATCCAGCAAGGGCCAGCGTGACACCGCCGCCACTGAAACATCCGCCGCAGGTTCTGAAAATGAACTTCTGGATGCCGAAGCCATGGCGCCTGTTACTTTTGCCATGCTGCAGACCATGACCGGCGGTGCACCAGCGCAGTCGGGCGAGGGCGTGGTTGCGGTGAACGCGGGAATGACCGGCCGGTCGGCTCTACAGGGTCTGTTGAACGGCCAACCCGGGCAACCGGGCGCCCAGCTGACCGACTTGCTATCGGCCAACGTCAATACCGAAACGTCGCGCCCCATTGATCCAAGTACTTTGTTAAGTGCGCCTAAATTCGCGACCAGCCTGGAGCAGGCCGCCGGGCAGACGCTGCAGCCGGGCAAGCTGACCGCCGAGGGTGCCGTACCCCTGCGCAGTTACGCCACCTCGGTGGATGTGCCCGTCGGGCAGGCGGAGTGGGGTGACAAGGTCATGGGCAAACTCAGTTTTCTGACCGCCGCCAACATGCAGGAGGCGGAAATTCATCTGACGCCGCCGGACATGGGCCCGATGGAAGTGAAAGTGCGCATGCAGAACGAGCAGGCCAATATCACCGTTCACTCCGCCAACCCGGTGGTGCGTGAGCAGCTTGAACAGAATTCGCACCGCCTGCGGGAAATGCTCGGGGACCAGGGCGTGGAGCTGGGCCAGTTCGACGTGGCGGACCAGTCCAGACAAGAACCGGGTGAGCAGGGCGACGGTCCCGGTGAAGGTGGTTCCGGCCAGAATAACGGTGCGGTAGCCGAGGCCGGAGAGGAAGAAGAGGTTGTCCGGAGCGGCGATCTGGATCTGGCCTGGAGCGGGGAAGTCGACACTTTTGTCTGACCGCTGGCGCAAACCGGACCCCGAAACACCGACAATGGTCCGAATCTCTGCAATCCGCTTTGCCCCGACCCTCCGGCAGCGCTAAACTGCGTCCCTGAACCGGAGGGTGGGGCGTTCTGGCCCACCCTTTGCTTCGAACCCTGAAACCCTGCCCCGAAACCCCGGGGTGACGGAAAACTGACGAAGCGAACACCATGGCAGAAAATACCACACCCGAGGAAGGCGCAACGCCGAAAAAAGGCAAGCTCAAACTGATCATCATGCTGGTGGTCATCATAGTACTGGCGGTTGCCCTGTCCATCGCCGGAACCCTCTGGTTTCTGGGTGGCGGCCTTCCCGGTATGGGAGGCGAGAGCGATGCCGACGCCGAGCCGGAGTTTGTCGCCAGCAGCTATGTCAATCTTGATGATGCCCTGGTGACCACGGTGCGCACTGAAGGACGGCAGCGTTACGCCCAGGTGTATTTGTCGTTCGAGGCCAAGGATCCGGAAGCGCTGGCCGCCGTGGAGCTGCACATGCCACTGCTGCGCAGCGAGCTGACCACCGTTCTGAGTAACACCGGTTTTACCGAGCTGCAGAGCCCGGAAGGTCGGGCGGCGCTGGCCAGCCAGATGAGCGAAACCGTGAACCAGATACTCGAGCAGGAACAGGAACCCGCCATTGAAGGCGTGCTGTTCAGAAATTTTGTAGTGCAATGATGGCCCGGGTCGGGTAAATCACATTCAGGGCAGGACCAGCTATGCAGGACTTGTTGTCGCAGGACGAGATTGATGCCCTTCTCCACGGCGTGGACGACGGGGACATCGACACCTATGAGGAAACCGACGACACAGGCGTAAAACAGTACGACCTGGCCAGTCAGGACCGGATTGTCCGGGGCCGAATGCCCACGCTCGAAATGATCAATGAGCGTTTTGCCCGCTACACCCGCATCAGTCTGTTCAATCTGCTGCGCCGCAACGCCGATGTGTCCACCGGCGGCGTGCAGATTATGAAATTCGGCGAGTACGGCCATACCCTGTACGTGCCCACCAGTCTCAACCTGTGCAAGGTTCGCCCTCTGCGCGGCACTTCTCTGTTCGTGCTGGATGCCAAGCTGGTGTTCAAACTGGTGGACAACTTTTTCGGCGGTGAGGGTCGGCACGCGAAAATCGAGGGCCGGGAATTTACCCCAACCGAGACCCGGATCGTGCAGATGGTGCTTGACCAGGTATTCCACGACATGAAAGAAGCCTGGCACGCGGTCCTGCCGGTGGAGTTCGAATACCTTAGCTCGGAAGTGAACCCGGCCATGGCTAACATTGTCAGCCCCAGCGAAGTGGTGGTGGTCAGCACCTTCCATATCGAACTGGACGGTGGCGGCGGCGAGCTGCATTTTGCCCTGCCGTACTCGATGATCGAACCCATCCGGGACGTACTGGATGCCGGTGTTCAGAGTGACATTGATGACGTTGACGAGCGTTGGGTGAATGCCCTGCGAGAGGACATCAAGGAAGTGGAAGTGCCGGTCAACACAACCGTTTGTCGCAGACGCATTTCGCTGCGGGAAATTGCCGGCCTGAAAGCCGGCGATGTCATACCGGTGGAAATTCCTGAATACCTGACCGTGACCGCCAACGGCATTCCCGTCTACAGGGCCACGCTGGGAACTCGTGACGACAAACTGGCACTGCGCATACACGACCGGGTACACCTGCCCAAGGTCAAGAAACAACTGAAGGTAAACCGCAATGGCTGACGACGACAAGAAAGACGACCAGGAACTCAGCGAAGACGAAAAACTGGCGGCGGAATGGGAAGCTGCCATGGAAGAGTCCGGCGATGGCGACGGCGATAATCGTGAAGACGAATGGTCCGCGGCCATGGCGGAAGCTGAAGGCACAGATCAGGGGGGTGAGGACGACCATCAGGACGTGCGCACTGCGCCCATGGAAGAGTTTGGGCCGGATGACGGACCCACCGGTGACGGCACCGCGCCGGATATGGATGTCATCATGGACATCCCGGTGACCATTTCCATGGAAGTGGGCAATACCCAGATTCCCATCCGCAACCTGCTGCAGCTGAACCAGGGGTCGGTGATCGAACTGGACCGGCTGGCCGGCGAGCCGCTGGATGTACTGGTTAACGGCACCCTGATTGCTCACGGTGAGGTGGTGATGGTAAACGAAAAGTTCGGCATCCGCCTGACCGACGTCATCAGCCCGGGCGAACGTATTCGCCGGTTGCAGAAATAACATGCCACGGTGGTCCAGCTTTTTCGTCACGGCGTTGGCCAGTGCACCGGTGCTGGCCCAGGAAGCGGCTGACAATGGTGGCTCGGAAACGGCCGCTCGCGCCCCGGACACCCTGGCCACGGTGTTGAGCCTGGGGGCGGGGCTGTTGGCGGTCATTGCCATCATTTACGGTTGCGCCTGGCTGATTCGCCGGATGACTGGCATGACCGGCATGAACAACAGCGCTATCCGGGTGGTATCGGTGATGGCCATTGGCGCCCGGGAACGTATTGCTCTGGTGGAAGTCGGTGGTCAGCAGATTCTGCTGGGCATCACCCCTAGCGCCATTCGGACCCTGCAGGTGTTTGAAGAGCCCGTGGTGGACGCCGGTAAAGCCCCGGACAGCGAGTTTGCCCGCCGTTTGCAGGGCATGATCGGCAAGACCTGGAACTCGAAAAGGAATCCCTAGGGCGATGTTTGCCAAGACTTTCAAAACCCTGTTCCCCGTCTTGATAATTCTGGCCGGCACGGCCTGGGCCCCGTTGGCGCTGGCCCAGGAAGCCTCCGGTATTCCGGGCATACCGGCGTTCACAGTGACGCCGGGCGAAGAGGGCAACGAGAAATACTCGGTCACCCTGCAGATTTTGGCGCTGATGACCGCGCTAACGTTCCTGCCGGCCATGCTGATGATGATGACCTCGTTCACCCGCATTATCGTGGTGTTCGCCATCCTGCGCCAGGCGCTGGGCCTGCAGGCTACGCCGTCCAACCAGATTCTGCTGGGGCTGGCGCTGTTTCTCAGCATTTTCATCATGAAACCGGTATTGGAAGAGGCCAACGAGGTAGGCTTGCAGCCCTACCTGCAGGAAGAGGTCACCTCTTTGGAAGCGGTGAAGCTGGCCAGCGAACCATTCAAGAAGTTCATGCTTGAGCAGACCCGGGAAGACGAACTGGGTCTGTTCATGCGCATTTCCGATGTTCAGGACGAAACCGCGCAGGACGTGTCTTTCTTGGTGCTGATGCCGGCGTTTTTCACCAGTGAGCTGAAAACCGCCCTCCAGATCCGGTTCATACTGTTTTTCCCCTTTCTCCTCTCCCGCATGGTGGTGGCCTGTGTTTGGCT
>JABXHG010000123.1 GCA_013393545.1 Alteromonadaceae bacterium
GCAATTCAGTGGAAAAACGGGCGTTAATCAGACCCTCCTTATCTGTCTGAAGACAACAAGGAGTTACTATCCCGATTCGGGCTAAAATTTCCCGATAAAATGACCTTCGGATCAGGAATAAAAAACTGCAAAAACGCCCTTTTTGGTATTGGTGCATAACTCAAGGGAGAGGCGGTTTATGGGCCAGCTAGAACAAGGTATTTACAGTGCATCGCCAGTATGGGCACAAAACTTACTGATTTCAGTCTTCGGGCACTACCTCTTTAAAAAGCGCTATAGTGGCTGCTATACGGCGATGCTGGAACAAATCCGAACAGCAAAAAACTGGTCACCAGAGCAACGGCGTGCCCATCAATCCGAACAACTTCAGGCCATGGCTGCCCATTGCCGCCATCACATTCCGTGGTATCAGAAATTGTTTGCGGAATACGGTCTACACGAAAACGATTTCACCACCCCGGAAGACATTAAAAAACTGCCGGTTCTGGACAAACACACGCTCCGGAAACACCAACACGAATTCCGGCTGCCTGGCGCCAAACCATTCATGACCCAACACACCAGCGGCAGTACCGGTACGCCGTTGTCCGTGGCGGTGGACGCAGAAACCTATAAACTCGCCATGGCGCTACTGGTGGATCACGAGCAATCCCATGGCGTGCCATTCGGGGCACGGCGGGCCACATTCGCCGGCAGGATGCTGCAACCGTCGGAAAAAATGACACCACCTTTCTGGCGCATGAATCGGGCGGAAAACCAGCTGCTGTTTTCCAGCTACCACCTGAGCAAAACCACCTTTGCCTGGTATCGGCGCAAACTGGAGCAATTTCAGCCACTGGAACTGATCGGATATCCATCCGCCATCGCGGATCTGGCCGGCCATTTTCTGGACAGCGGCCTGGAGCCTGGTTTCCAGCCGAAGCTGGTGGTCACCAATTCCGAAACCCTGCTTGCACCACAGCGCGAGATCATTGAATCGGTCTTTCGTTGTCCAGTAATGGACTACTATGGCACCGCCGAATACGTCATTTTTGCCGGACAAAGAGCCGATCAGCACTACCACCCCTCTCCGCTTCTGGGCATTACCGAGCTACTAAGCCGCTCCGGTGAACCGGACGACGGAATGTTAACCGCCACAACTCTGACCAACCGCACGATGCCACTGTTACGCTATGAAATTGGCGACACGGCAACGGCCGTTGATGATTCACAACCACGGATTGGCGCCCCCGCTCTGGCCAGCATCAATGGCCGGAAAGACGATTACATTGAAACGTCCGACGGCCGTCGCATTGGCCGTGTTGATCACATATTCAAAGGCATTGAAGGCGTGCGCGAAGCCCAGGTTGTGCAGCATCAACCGGGAGCCATCACCATCCGGATCGTTGCCGACGACGCCGGCCGGCTGGATACCACAGCCCTGATCAATAACTGCCGCAAAAGACTGGGGGAAGATTTTCAGGTCACCATTGAAGAAACGGGCCGGATTCCAAGGGGCGCCAATGGCAAATTCCGCTCGGTTATCAGGTGCTGAGCATGGTTCCTTCTGACCAGTCATCCGATGTACCGGTCGATTTTTCATTCGTCGTGCCGGCAAAAAATGAGGGTGCCTTCATTGGCCGGTGTTTGTCGTCGCTGACAAGCACCCTTGCGCCGGATATCACCGCTGAGATCCTTGTGGTCGACAACGGTTCCCGGGATCAGACGGTGGCAACGGCAAAAAGCATTGAAGGAGTGCGGGTTCTTACCTTTGACCAGGGAAACGTGGGAGCCGTGCGCAATCATGGCGCCCGGAACGCACGGGGCCGCTACCTGGTGTTCATTGATGCCGACTGTCTGGTGGATGCGGGCTTCCTGCAACGAGTTGCGACGTTAACACAGGCGCAACCATCAACTGTTTTTGGCGGGGGCGCGGCCCTGCCAGACAACGCCACATGGGTTGAACAACACTGGTTGCTGGAAAACCAGGGCAGGACACTGCTGCCCAGGCACTTGATTGGTGCCTGTATCGTCATCCCGCGAACGCAATTCGATGCGATTGGTGGTTTTAGTGAAGTACTGGAATCCGGGGAGGATTCCGACCTGCATCTGCGGCTGGCAAGATCCGGCGTTGCCATACAAATCACCGGCGATCTGAACGTTGTCCATCTGGGCAACGCCAAAACCCTCCGCGAATTTGTCAAACGGCAGGCCTGGCATGGCAGGAGCTACCATTTAAATCCGCTCAGAAACCTCCGGGATCCGGTCTACCTGCTGATTGTTGTGTGGGTACTCGCCGGGCTTGCATCGGTGCTGGTGTATCCTGGCCATTCAGTTTATGGAGCCGGTCTGGGCGCTGTTTTTTTCGCACTGCCGGCTCTGCTGACCGCAAAGCGTTTCAGGAGAACCGGGCGATGGCCGGCTTCTCTGACCGAGCTGTTTCGCTGCTATTGTCTGGATGTGGCTTACGCCATGGGCCGAATAGCAGGACTCATCGGTAAATTGTCCAATATGAAAAGCCAGCAAAAGACTGTTCCCTGAGCGCATGACAGCGCGCTCAGGGAATTGTATTTCTTACTCAACCGACAGACTGGAAGGCGGATTAGGCGCTGCCAGATTGGTTGTCAGTGAATCCGGCAGGCTCGAGTAAACGGCGAAATCGTCTATCGCGTACCACTCCTCGTGCCGGAGTTCGTTGGCGTAGCCCTGGAAAAAGTCGTTGCCGCCAATGGCCACCAGGTTCCACTTCTTCATGGGCTGGCCGGAGGTTACCCACTCAATGCCGGTCAGGTGCAGAATGCGCTGCCCGCCCAGATAATGGTGAAGTTCACCATCCGCCACCCCCGGTGCCGAGTTAAGCTTCACATACTGCCCCACTTTTACCCAGGTCTGTTCCTTGCCGAACAATTGATCGAGGCCCACGGGGCCGGATTCAATCACGCCACCGTTCCGGTAATCCGGCAACGCCGGATCGCTTCCGTCAACGCCCTGGCCGTCGGTTGCCGTGGGTGAGTACCATAGTGAATTGTCGCCGCCGCTCTGCATGCGTTGCGGCAGGCCTTCGATATTGTCATTCAGGGGCTCGCCGCCGGCGGCACGGTATATGGAAATATAATTCCTGATGCCATACACCGTTTCTCCGCCGGTACCCCACACATACATGGGCTTGTGGTTACCCTCGAAAAAATTCCACCAGTCCCGATAGCTGAAGTCGTCCGGCGCATCATGGCTCATGATGCGCAACAACTTGGAGCTGCCCATCAAATCCCCATAGAAGCTCTCAATCACCTGGTCAGAAAACGTGGCCCAAAATTCCACATAAACCTCTTCCAGACCATCTCCCGGCAGACGATAAAACAGGATGCCGTCGGAGTTGAACCGGTTCCATCCCGGGTCGTAACTGTCCCGCCAGGTGACAAACGACTTGCCCGTCTGGCCTTTTGCCTTGTCCGCGTTACTGGATAGAATCTCAATGACCGGATGACGATCACTGTGGCCTTTAACCGGCGACCAGACAGGGTCTTGCCGAACGGCATGCCAGCCCTGCGGAATAGTATGAATACCCTGATATTGCGCGGTATCCGGCTCTCCCGAAGGCACGCCTCCCTTGTCGTTCTCCGCCAGCTCGGAATGCCAGTCCGGTTGTCGGTCAAAGTTGTCCTCAAAAACCTGCTCTGCCTGAACAATACCATTGTGCAAAAGCGCGCAACCGCATAACACAAGAGCTCTGGAGGTAACGCGGGCGGAAACTGTTTTCATGTTAATCACCATTGTGGTTCGTCCTGAAACACCATTATTCAACCTGAGCAGAGACCACCTCGGACCCTTCACTGGTCAGCCCCGCGGTATCCACCACCTGAACCTGAAAATACCAGGTGCCCGCCGCCAGACCGTCAAAGGTGTAGCTGGTGGTGCCGGCCGGTACTTCCACCTGCTGGTCAAGAGCGGTGGCGGACTGGCCGTAACTGACCAGGTAATAGTCGATCTCACTCAGCGCAATGGAGCTGCCGTCGGTTCGGGTACCCGGAGCTGCCCAGCTCAGGGTCACCGAGCTGCCGTCGATTGCCGGTTCGGAAGTGACGGGTCCGGAGACAATGGGATCGCTCACATCCTCCAGCGTCCATGGATGCACGCCGAATTCCCAGGCTTCCAGGTTGGTGATGCCCTGGTCGTTGTACACCGCCTGAGCATCATTTGCCCAGGGATTCAACCCGTTGGCCAGTTCCCACACGTCCGGGATGCTGTCGCCGTCGGAGTCCACCAATGCGGTGTCTTCGGTCAGTTCCAGCAACGGTCGTTGCAGAACACCACTACTGTCGATCACATTGCCGGTGGCAGGGTCGGCCAGCCAGAAACGTACCGTGGCGTCGAAGCGGGACTCGAAGTATTCCACCACGAGCTCGCGACGGCCATCGGCGGCATCCAGCGAGACCACGGCGGAATACGTGGTGGGTGCCTGGGGTACCCAACCGTCAATGATCTGCTCGCCGTCCAGCCATACACGCACACCATCATCGCCGCGAATGGTGATCTGGTAATCGCGGGTGCCTGATTCGTGGGGCGGATAAAGCCATGCGTACCAGCGAATGCTGAACATGTCACCAGGAATGGAGGCATCCGGGCTGCCACTGCCCCAGCTGAAATCAATGGGGTTGTCCAGCCGGCGAAGGACAAAATTGTCAAACTCGGTACCGGTAAAATAATGACCGACAAAACCGTCCTCTCGGGCCAGTTCCGGAGCTTCGGGTTCGCCGTAGAGATAGTCGTAGAGGTTGACCGTTTCGCCATCAATCTCGGTGTACAGATCATTCGGATCCAGCGGATCAAGACCATAGGCGTATTTTTCGCCATCGGTCAGGCCATCGCCCGAGGTGTCCGGATTGGTGGGATTGGTGCCAATTAAAAACTCTTCCGCTGCGGTCAACAGGTCGCCATCGGTATCCGTGGTGGCGTCCGATGGATCATTTGGATCCAGTCCGTAAACCACTTCCCAGTTGTCGTACAGGCCATCTTCATCCTGGTCGAGCGGGGGGTATTCGGGCGCAAACGCCAGGTTCTGGCCGGCGTCGAAATAACCGATTCGATACCCCAGGCTGAAGGTTTCAGCGGAGTCCGCACCAGTAGCCGGTTCCTCGTAAATGGAAGGCGCCCAGGACGCCAGGTATTCGCCGGAAATAATCGTCTGTTTTATGCCGGGTGCGCTCCATGCCACACTGAAATGATCACCGCCACTGGCCTGCTTGTGCAGTATCTCGAAATAGTACCGGTTACCGCCGGTAAGCCGAATGCTACCGGAGCGCTGCGAGGCGTACTTGCTGTAGTTTTGTACATCAGCCCAGCCGGGCACCTGAGCGATGCGGGTCAGGTTTTCCGGTGTGGCATCGGAACTCAGGAACAAGGCCGACGTGTCGTCCGAAGCCAGGAAAAACTCATAGTTGGCGTCTTTCGGCGGGATAATATAACCGCGTACCCGGGCACCGAAATTGTCACCCCGTTTATCCAGCCGTGCCAGCTGGCTCAGCGCAACCACGTCTGACGCATTATCCGGATAGCTTGCCGCCGAAGTGAGGTCGTCAACGGACAAGCCACTGATGCCATCGAAATATTCTATATAAACCGTCCCGTTCTGACTGGTTTCGGGGATTGCCGCAGTGGGCGGCAAATCCTCTATGGCCGGGTCTGAAATTGTCTGACAACCCGCGAGGGTCACCATCAATAGCAATAGCGAGAAAAATCCTGTCTTCTGCATGGTCGGTACCTTTTCCGAACCCCCGGAACTCCGGCTGTCCGGATCCCTGTTTGTCTACACCGCAGCTACAGTATTGATGGGTTCCCCCTGCACCGCCAGAAAAGATTAGAAACGATTAGCTATATTAACTTTACACAACGTTACATATTGTTACTTAAAGCCAGCCCTGCGCATGTCTTTCAGTACCCGCTTCGCAATGCGCTGATAACATCCGCCCCGATGCTTGACGATAAAATGCACATAGGCGGCCTCATCAAAGTTCACCCGGTGAGTGTTCTCCGCCCCCACGTAATCAAGCAGCGGATAACGGTTGAATGGCAGCACATCCCCCGGTACCCCACCGAGGATCAAACGCCAGATGCATTCATCCCCGTACAGGGGCCACTGCGGGTGCACCATTAATGTGTGCAGCACATCCAGAATCAGCTCACGGGTTACCACCGAGCGTGAGTACCCGAAAAGACCACCATTGAAAGCCGGCGGATAATTCACCGAGGAAAAGCCCTCGGCGATGATTTCCCCGGAAAGCTGCCGGTTGGGCGCATTGGGGGCACTGTGAAACGCCCTCTGTCCGTCGCTTGCAATCCACGCCAGCAACTCATCCGGCGCCCTCAGAAACAGGGTGTCGGAATCCAGTACCAGCACCTTATCGGTACGGGCCAGTGTCCGGAAATCCAGCACTTTCAACGCCCAGGCCGCACACTGGCGCTCGTAACCGTTTGGCAGGGTGAAGCGCCCGGGTATGTTTGCCCGCAGCTCGGCCAGCTCCGGGTCGGTGGCAAAGGCTCGGTCGGCCTCCGACAGCAGAATCACCCGGCAGCCGGGTATCTGCGTTTGCAGGAATGCCCGGTGTGACTCGTTCAGGGTTCTGTCACCATGAATCACCACGGCCAGCGGGGGCTTGAACCGCAACAGGGATTTCAGCGCTGCTACCGCCATGTCCAGGTCGTAAACGCAGGTCAGCATGTGCAATTCGGTACTGGCGTCCGCATCACAGGGTATGGCGTACAGGCGGGTGAACCCCGCCAGGGTGCGATGCAAGGGTTTCTTGTAGCGCACCCGCTGGTATCGGTCGACCCAACGAATGGGCAAACGTTTTTCCTTCAGAAACACGCGTCTGGCATCCGCCAGTGCCGTGGCTATTGCCATGATGTCATCTCCCCTGAAAACAGTGAGTCCTGTTGCCACAAATCAGCCATGTCTGGCCCGGAAAACCGCCTTCACCCTGGCCGGCTGCACCTCTTCCCACAGCGGGTTGCGCAACAGCCAGAGCCCCAGATACCAGACCGGAACCAGCACCACCGCCAGCACCGTTACTGCCTGCCAGGGCGGCGCGCTTGCCAGTGCAAGACCATTAACCAGCGACCAGGCCACCAGCGCACACAACCCGGCCAGTGCCATATTGGGCAGCCAGGCCCTCAGTACCCGGGCCGGCGCCAGGGCAAAACGTTGGCGGACAATCCAGCCACCCAATGCCACGTCCACCAGCCCCACCAGTACGAAGGTGCCGGCCGCCATCAGCAAACCAAAGCGGAACAGCAACAACAGGCCCAGCACACACACCGTCAGAAGTACAAATTCCCGAATCAGCAGCAATTTTTCCCGGCCAGTGGACAACAGCAGCTCCGGCAACAACACGTGCACGCAACGCAGCATGGCCCAGATCGCCAGCACGCTGGCCAGCGGTGCGGCCTGATCCCACTGATCACCAAAGAAGAAACGGATAACCGGCAAACTGCTCACCGCCGCCACCGCCAACACCGGCCAGAGAATGGCACCGAGCATGACACCGGCGTTCAGGTAGGCGTTCGCCACGTTCTCGCGCTCTCGTACCTTGCCGGACAGATACGGCAACACCACCGGGCTGATGCCCTGCTGCACACTGGAAGACAAAAACTCGACAAACCCCAGCCCCCGGGAAAACAGGCCCACCTGTGTGGTGGTGCCCAGTTTGCCAATGATCATGTCTGGCACGTTCAGAAGGGATTTTTTCATCATCCCGGAGGCCGAGCTGTAAATGCCCAGGCGAACAACCGGCACAATGCGATGAAACCATGGCCACCAATAACGCTTGCGTACCCGCAGGTTGGCAAACGCCACCTGGGTCATGGTGTTCGCCCCGAGCCCGAGCGCCAGAGCGTAAAAACTCAGCCCCAACAGAATGCCGCCAATGGTTACCACCAGCCCCATGGTGACACCGGCCACCCAGATCATGCCCAGCGTGCGGAAATCCATGGCCCGCTCCAGCAGCGCACAGGGAATGCTGACAAACGGCGCCAGAAAGAAGCTGACCGACAACAGATAAAAGAGCGGCTCCAGTTCGGCAATCTGGTAAAAGCCGGCAATGAACGGCGAGGCCAGCACCAGTAAACCGCCCAGCCCCCAGGAAATCAGATAGGTTACGCCCAGGGCGCTGCGAATCTTGCTTTCGGTCAGCTCCGGTTCCCGCACGATATAAATGCCCGCTCCCAGCAACCGGAATTCGCTGATGATCATCACCATGGAACTGCCAATCGCCCAGATGCCCAGCTCCGAAGGCGTCAGCAGACGCGCCACCACCACCGTGGACACCAGCCCGATAGCCACCAATAGATAACGCGAGACAGACGCGTAAACCACCGACTGGCGAACCGAGGCCATCACCCTGCCCTCCGCGCCTGGCAGCGCTGGTAAATGCCCAAATAGCCGGCCAGCATGTGTTGGCGGCTGAACCTGGCTTTAAACCGTGCTTTCGCCGCCTCGCCCAACTGCGTGCGCAGCGCCGGTGATTGCCAGAGTGCGTTCAGCGCGTTGGCAAAACCCTGCTCATCATCCGGCGCGACAACCAGGCCGGTTTTCTGCTCTTCGACAATTTCCGGGTTGCCACCCACCCGGGTCACCACCGGGGGAATGCCCAGGCACATGGCTTCCAGCAGCGTCATGGAGGTGCCTTCGGTGTGGGATGAAAGCAAAAAAACATCCATCAGAGCCAGGTGATTGACCGGCGTTTCAATGAAACCGGTAAAGCGCACCCGCCCGGCGATACCCAGCTCGCCGGCCTGTGTTTCCAGCGCTTGCCGCTCCGGCCCGTCACCCACCATCAAAAGCAAGGCCCGGGGGCAGGCTTTGGCAAAGCTTGCGAAGGCCCGGAGCATCATCCGCTGGTTTTTTACCGGGTCCAGCCGCGACACCGTCCCCACCACGAAATCGTCATGGGAAATAGCGAGGGATCGGCGTACTTCATTCAGAGCATCCGGGTCTGGCTTCAGCGGCACGATTCCGTTATAAATCACCTTGATATGCCGCGCCGGCAAAAATTCATAGCGCGCCAGTGCCTGGCGGGTGGCCTCGGAGATGGCCACCATGGCTTTGGTGGACCGGGCCATCAGCTGATTCACCAGCAGGGCCTTGTAACGATAACGGTCCGGGTAGAAACGTCCGTGTTCGGTGAACACCACCCGCACGCCGGTACCCAACGCGGCAAACCAACCATAGGCCCAGGGCGTGTATTGGTGGCAGTGCACCACATCGAAATCACCGGTCTTCAGTGTCTCCCGCAGCCGGCGGATCAGGGCCCGGTCAAAACCCGGCTGGCGCGGCAACGGAATCACCCGTACACCCAAAGCCCGCAGCTGCTCGCCCAGCGCCCCTATTTCACCATCTATACAGGCGATGGCCTGCTGCACTTCGGCCGGGTCCAGCCCCATTACCAGCTGTCGGATCACCTGTTCGGTGCCACCAATACCCATGTTAAACGTGACGTGAAGCACGCGAATCGGCCGGCTCATGACAATTCCCCTCCGTAGTGCTGCCACCACAGCGCAAAGGCCACCATGCCCCACAGTTCCTGGGTGTAACGGTTATTGCCCGCCTTGTGCGCCTGCCAGAGTTTTTGCACCTCTGCCATGTCAAAACAACGCGCCAGCGCCCCTTCCCTGTCGGTTAACACCTGATCCGCCAGTGGATAGATCTCGTGGCGAAGCCAGTCCGCCATGGGTACCGAAAAGCCCATCTTCCTGCGGTACAGAATGTCGTCCGGCAACAGGGAGCGGAACGTGTCCTTGAGTACGAACTTTTTCTCGGCACCCCTGAGTTTGAGCTCGGCCGGAATGGCTGCGGCGTATTCCACCACCCGGTAATCCAGCAGTGGTGCCCTTGCCTCCAGCGAATTGGCCATGCTCATGCGGTCCACCTTCACCAGAATGTCGCCGGGCAACCAGGTCTTGATATCGGTGTAAAGAATCCGGGAAAGATGGTCCTGCGCCGGTGCGTTTCGATAATGCGCCCGGGTGAGGTCCGCCGGATCGTAGCCCGCCGTCAGCCTGCGAAACTCCGGGCTCACCAGTTGTTGCCACAGTTCTGGCCGGAAAAAACAGTTGCTGCGAAAAAAGGCCGTATCCGGATCAAGCGCCAGCGTGGATAACAGACTCTGCGCCTTGCCGGCAGCTCCGAGCGGCAGTCTGCCAGCCATGGCGGCGAGGCCCGGAAACAGTGAACGGCGCAAGCCGCCGGGAAAATAACCGCGCAGACGGTTCTCCACCGCGTCCAGATAATATTTCTGGTAACCGGCAAAGTTTTCGTCGCCGCCGTCACCGGCCAGTGCCACGGTTACTTTCTGGCGAGCGAGGCGAGAGACAAACCAGGTGGGGATGAACGAGGCATCGGCAAACGGTTCGTCAAAATACCGGGCAATGCCGGACAGGTTGTCCGCCACGTTTTCCCGCACCGTGAATTCGTGATGGTCCGTGCCGAACAACTCAGCCACCTGCCGGGCATAAACCACTTCGTCGTATTTTTCCGAGTCAAAACCGATGGCACAGGTGGTCACCGGTTGGCTGGCATGCCGGGACATCAATCCCACCACGGCACTGGAGTCCACGCCGCCACTTAAAAACGCACCCAGCGGTACATCGCTGACCATGCGCAAACGCACGGCATCGTCAATCAGTTCGTACAGCCCTTCTTCGATCTGCTCAAGACTGCGGCCGGCCAGAGGCTGGAAAGAGAGGTCCCAGTAACAGCCGGTTGTGACACCCTGGCCGTCGGTTTCCAGCCAATGACCCGGTGCCAGCTTGTGCAGGTTGCGGTAGATGGTTTTCGGATCCGGCACGTACTGGTAGGCAAAGAAATCCTGTACCGCATCCGGCCGGATCCCGGTCTTGACGAAGGGCAACGCCAGCAGCGCCTTGATTTCCGAGCCGAAGGCGAAGCAACCAAACTCCTGGTAGTAATACAGCGGCTTCTTGCCCAGCCGGTCCCGGGCCATAAACAAGGTGCCTGCCTGCTGATCCCAGATAGCCAGGGCGAACATGCCGTTCAGGCGTTCCAGACAGCCCCGGCCTTCCCGCTCATACAGCGCCAGCAACACTTCGGTGTCCGTGTGGCTGCGAAAACGAACGCCCCGGCTTTCCAGTTCATCTCTCAGGGCGCCGAAATTGTAAATCTCGCCGTTAAACACCAGCACGTAACGGTCGGACTCTGAAACCATCGGCTGTCGCCCGGCCTCACTCAGGTCCAGGATGCTCAAACGCCGGTGGCAAAGCGCCATCTGCTCGTCCATCCAGGTACCTCCGGCATCCGGCCCCCGATGTAACAGGGCCTGGCCCATGGCCCGCAACCAGGGCTCGTGCTGTTCACGCCCCGGGGTGTTCACACTGCGAAAGAAACCGGCCAGCCCGCACATATCAACGAACCTCGCCATCGACCGGGCCCGGCGACTGGACCACAGGCGTTTTGGTGTTCACCAGTTGCTGAAACAACGCCAGATACTGCCCGGCCATGCGCCGGGCGGAGTAGCGGGTTTCAATGGTTTGCCGGGCAGCCTCGGCCAGCCGGCCAGCCAGCTTCGGGTTGTCCAGCAACTGCCGGCAGCAATCAGCCAATGCCTCTCGGTCACCATGGGGCGCCAGCAGACCGTTTTCGCCATGGCTGATTAACTGATCCACGCCGGGAATATCATAGGCCGCCACGGGTACACCCAGCGCCATGGCTTCCATCAGGCATCGTGGAATGCCTTCCAGCGACGAGGTCATTACGAACAGATCAAAGCCCGCCATCAACGCCAACCGGTCAGAACGAAAGCCGGTGAACTCGATGGCCGAAGCGCCTGGCATGGCTGCGGCCATGGCTTCCAGCTCTGCCCGCTGGCGACCATCGCCCAGCAGCTGCAGGCGCAACTGCTGGTTCTGGCTGTAAAGCTGGTCAAACACCGCCAGCAGATCCGGCAGGCCCTTGCGGGGAATCATCTGGCCAACAAAACCGATCACTTTTTCGGCTTCCGGCCTTTGCCGGGACGGAGGCAGCGCCACTACCTCACGGTCGATTTCGTCGATATCCACGCCGTTGGCAATGAAGTGGATTTTATCGACCGGCACCCGGAACCGGCGCATGTCCCGGGCCAGCTCTTCAGACAACGGGGCCACCGCATCAAAATACCGCAGGCAATGGGTGCCCAGACGAATAAATGCCGCCAGTTTCAGCCCCACCTTGCCGGAAAAGCCATGGGGCGTGCTGACACACCGGATGCCCGCCCGGCGCGCCGCCAGCAAACCGATGATGTCGGATTTGTAGCCATGAGTATGGATGATATCAATCTGCCGCCGACGCAGAATCCGCGCCAGCCGATGCACCACGCCCCAATCAAACCGATTGGCCATGGACAGGTAGTGCACTTCACCCCGCCCCTGCGGATAAAGATCCGCCACCGTCAGATCCTGGTCGTCGCTTTCCCGGGTGACCGCCAGGTCGCACACCACCTGGCTGGCATCCAGGTGGTTGGCCAGCGCCAGCACCCAGCGCTCGGCGCCGTAAAAACCGGACGGAGTAATAAATTCCAGTACCCGTAATTTGTGTGTCATTGGTCACGTCCTTTTGGCCTGGTATTGCAGGTAATAGATATTGATGGCCGCCGCCAGAAACAGAATCATCCAGTACAGGATTTCCGCCCGGAAACGGTCGATAAACGTGCCCGCCGCCAGATAGCCCAGCAGCGCACATTCCAGGGCAAGCAGTTTGAAATAGGCTTCAATATCATCCGTATCCAGCACATGGCGCTTGGCTTTGGCGGACAGTCGGTAAAGGGACAGCAGCATCAGCAAAAACACACCGAGCCCGATCCAACCCAGCTCCGCCAGCCCCTGGAACCAGGAAGAGTGCACCGCCCGCAGGCCGGGACCGCCCCGGGTCTGCTCGTCCATGTAGATGGGAGAAAGCGTCTGGTAACCGGTAATGCCCACGCCCATGGGGTGATCGTCAAGCATGTCGAACGTCACGAACCAGAAACTCATGCGGCTGGCCCCGCTGACGTTCTGGTCTTCCGATTGCAGGGTCTGCATGCGCTGCCAGAACAGATCGTCGGTCACGTACAAGGCACCACTCAGACCCACCACCATCATCAGAACGGCTGCCGCCCGCTGGCCCTTGCGCTGGTAACGGGAAAACAGCATGAAAAACAGGAAGATCGACAGGCTGACCACAACACCCAGAAAAGAGCCCCGGCTGTTGATCAGCACCAGCCCGTTGGCAATCAGAGCCCCGCAGAACAATGCCAGCGCGCGCATTTTCCAGGAGCCCATCCAGGCGTAATACATCAGAATGACGGCGGCCGGTACCAGCGCGGCGGCGGTGTCGTTGGCGTCTGGTGCGTCCACCATGCCGATGCCCTCCACCCGGCCTTCATCATTCCGGCCGGTGCCCCAGGCCAGGTAGCCAATGTAGGTGGCCCCCACCACATAGGCCCACAAGCAGGCATCGAGCGCGCGCGGCGAATGAATCAGCTTATAGGCAACCAGGATGATGATCGCCAGTTTGGTGAACTCAAAGGTGAAGGTCTTGTGGGCCGGCAGGTTCACCGCGAACAGGTAGGCCAGGTAATACAGCAGCACCAGGGCGATGAGGTATTTGAACACCGGCATCTTCGACCAGGGCGCCAGTTCGCTGTGTTGCCTGTATTTCAAAAACAGCACCAACAGCATCAGCAACGAGGCGATCATGGAATAGCGCAGACCAGGAATCACGGCCGACCACCAGCGTGCATCCGGGTTCAGGAAGTACACCAGCTGGTACAACACGAAAGCCGCCGTACCGCTGTACACCAGTGCGGCGACAATGCCTCCGAAAAACACCATCAAAAACAGCAAGGCGAACTTCGACATTACCCTTGCTCCCTGCCCTGCACCGGCCGGGCGCTCTGCCAGGTCACCTGGGTTTGGCCCCGAAGTGCCCGAACGATGCCGCGAACCGCATACAGGTTCACCATGACAAAATAATAGGGCATGGACACCAGAACCGGCAGCTGTCGCCGGTGCTTCATCAGGTGCCCGGCCAGCGCCAGCGCCAGAATCGCCAGCATGGCGGCGGTCAGCAGCTGAAACGTGAGATACCCGGCCAGCGCCAAAACCACACTGCCAATAGCGCCCACCAGCAAAAACAATGGAATCAACCAGCGCAGCAGCTTATGGGAAACCACCTGCCAGGCGAACAGGCCGGTTTTTCGCGGGTTCATAACGCTTTTCACCCGCATCAGCCCACGAATACTGCGATTGACAATGCGCTCCTTGCGGGCTGCTTCGCGCTGAAAGTCGCCGGCCGTTTGCTCGAAACAGCGGGCTTGTGGCTCGAACACGCCGCGATACCCCTGGGCGATGATCTGCAACGGATTAACAAAATCGTTGATGTCGGAGGCCTGCAACGGCTGCCACAGGCAAGCGCGAATCGCGTAAATGGCACCATCGCCGCCTACCACCGAGTGCAACCGGGATTCCATCTGTTTGATGACCAATTCGTAGCGCCAGTAGCGGTTTTCGTTGCTGGCGCTGGCGCCCTCACCAGCATCGGTATAGAGCGCTGCCCCGACCACATACCCCACCCGGGGATTGGCAAAGTGGCCAAGCAACCGGCGAATGGCGTTCGGCGCGTACAGCGCGTTGGCATCGCTGAACACCACAAACTCTGAATCCACCTGCCCCATGACCAGGTTCAGCCCCATGGTTTTGCCCAGCCGGCCTTCCTGGCGAATTAGCTGCACGCCCCGGTTGGCGTATTCGCGCACGATGTCATCGGTGCCGTCGTCCGAACCGTCGGAAACCACAACAATCGCCAGGCGCTCGCGGGGGTAATCCAGCGCCAACGCGTTATCCAGTTTCCGACGAATCACCGCCGCCTCGTTGTAGCAGGAAATCACCAGCGCCACACTGGCACTGCCGTCGGCATCCATGGCCCTAGGCCTTGCCCGCCGACGGCTCAGCAACCACAACAGCGCAGGGTAGCCGGCATACACATACACCGGGATGAACAGACAAACGACGGTAAGAATCAGCAGGAACGTGATCATAGGCTGATGTGCTTCCTTACACGGGGGCCAATGCGGTTGGCGACAAATAATGGCAGGCGTTGCCAGCAGGCCTCGGCCCACTGGCGCGAACGGCCCGGGCCCGCCGTTTGCCGGTCGGCGAAGGTGCCGTCAATCAGGTAATCGCGCCAGTGCAGGGCCACAGGCTGCGCCCCCCACTGGCGTTTGAAACGGTAGGTACCCTCACCGGGCGTGGATCGGCCAAAATCAAATTCCTGGCAACCGAGTTCGGTCACGTATCTCAGCAATTGCCAGTAAAGCAGCATGTTGGGCGCCAGATGATTGAACTCGGCCAGCGTCGAAGCCCAGGGAATGCAGGCGTTACGGCCTTGAATCAGCACAATGCCCGCCGCCACCGGCTGGTGCCCCAGGCGCACCAGCCCAACCACCATCTGTTCGCCGTAATGATTTTTCAGCGCCTCGAACCAGGCCCGGCTGTGTACCGGCGAGCCCAGCCGGTGCATGTTGGCGGCAAACACCGGGTAAAAGGCCTTGAGCGCCGTACTGCCGGTTTCCACCGTGGCAGTCAGTCCGTTTTTCTCGGCCTTGCGGATCTGGCTGCGCAACTTTGCCTTGAAACTGTGCAGCAACTCGTCGGCGCTGTCCGGCAAACGGGCCAGAAGGCTCACCTTGCCAACACTCGTACCGGCACCGTCCACCAGCGAATCGTTTTCGCCCGCTTCGCGGCTGAACTCGCGCTCGCGCAGGGCCATGTGCTGAAGGCCGGTTCTGTCCATCAGTTCCAGCGCACCGGCCAGCAGCTCGCCTCTGGCCTGGTTAACCCCCAGCGCAGTAAGCGTTCCACCCAGATCACAAAACGGCAGAGACACCAGTTCGCCGCCCCCGGGCCGGCGCAGCTGGCACACCGGCAACACGCCGGTAAGCGCGCCCCGGCCATCCGTGGCGGTAATCAACCAACCGGCATGGCCGTAGGCCTGCTCAACCGCTTGCAACCAGGCCGGATGGTGATAGGCACTTGCCCGGCTCTGGCTCGCGATAAAAGCCTGATAGCCAGCCAGATCCGCCTCGGCAATGCGTTCAATACGAATGGGCATCAGCGTAACCTCCGTTGTTCCCGCTGCCCGGCCCCGGCTTCCGGCAACAGCCGGTTGCGGGCCAGGCGCATGGCACTTTCCACCTGCAGTTTGAACCTCGGCCGCTGCAGCGAGACCTGCACCAACTCGCTGTGGCAACGGCCCAACTGAGCCTTGTAGCGTTCGTCACCGCCCATGAAATCGTAATAATGAAAGCCATGGTGGCGATAATCCTCGATACACAAGCTGTGGCCCAACAGACCCGGTTTCAGCCGGTTATCCGGCTCGGTCTGCATGCCCCCCAGATAGAAGTACACCGTCTGGCGGTACAGCAGGTTATAGAACGAAGCAATCACCTGGTCGCCAGCCATCAGCGATACCAGATCCACCCCGCCGCTGGCCCACTGGTCGGCAACCAGGGCCCGGTGAAAACGCACAAATTCCGGGTTGGCATAACCGCTCTGGTCCGGGCCATGCCCCCAGCGGGCCAGATGCAGCGGGCCGATCTGATCAAAAATAGCCAACGCCTGTTGCACTGACTCAGGCCGAACCAGGCGCACCTCTCCCCGTTGCTGATAGAGCCGGTGTGCACGGTTGATCTGGTAACGGGTGTTGGCGCTCAGGGTATCCAGGTATGGCTGGCCGGCCGCCCGCAACTGGTTCAGGTCAACGCCGTAACAGGGCGCCTGCCAGCGCACGTGGGCATGCAGGCCGCTGATTTGGGCAAACTGCCGGGCCTGGCGGGCATTCACCGCGCCAACCACAAATTCGTCCCAGCCCTCGCGCTGTCTGCACAGAAAATCGAGGCCGGCCCGGGCAACCGCGTCTTCATAGCCCTGTTCGGCCAGAAAACCGTTGTATTCAATCCAGATCTGGTCCTGTTGCCGGTAACCGGTCTGGTGCAGCCGCAGGCACCGTGAACGCAGCACACCGTGCCGCCGCTCATGGGTAGTGACAATCACACCCATCCCGATCACCCGTTCGCCGTCTTTCACCTGCAGCAATTCCGCCTCTGGTCGGTAGACATCGAGCCAGTGGCCCACCCACTGCCAGGACAAAAACACCGGCGCCCAGGCCCGGTTTTCCAGGGCCAGCCATTGTCCGCCAAGGGCCGGCAATGCCGGCAGGGGCTGACAGTTCACTTCCAGGTTCTGTGCACTCATGGCGCTATCCCTGCGTTTACCGCTCAATGCGCGGGGTTGGGTTGCTTGACCAGAAACGGCCCCAACACCAGATAGTCCAGTGCGCCCTGAACAAATGCCCGCACCGCGTCCTCCGGTGAGTTGACGATGGGTTCCTCGTGCATGTTGAAGCTGGTGTTGATCAGGCTCGGAATGCCGCTGAGCTTTTCGTATTCATGGATAATGTCGTAGTAGCCGGGGTTCACTTCCCGCCGGATCAGTTGCGGGCGGGCGGTGCCATCCACGTGCACCGCTGCCGGGCAGGTTTCGCGCATGAAATCGGTGCAATCAAAGGTGATGGTCATGAACTCGGCGGCGTGTTCCGCTCCCTTGATACCGTGGTAACAGCGTTCCCGGGCTTCATACAGGGTCACCGGCGCGAACGGCATGAATTCGGTGCGGCCCAGGCGTTTGTTCAGCCACTGGTTCACTTCCGGCTCGCGGGCGTGATAGAGGATGGAACGGTTACCCAGCGCCCGGGGGCCGTATTCCATGCGGCCATCAAAGCGGGCCACCACTTCGCCGCTGTGAACAAGCGCGGCCACTTCGGCGGCCAGATGTTCCGGGCGGGTGTATTCCAGGCTCTCGGCGTCCAGCGCGGCGGCCATTTGCGCTTCGGAGTAGTCCGGGCCGAAGTAGGCATTGGCAATGGTGGGTTTCACCCCGCCGGGCCAGCTTTCGTAAAGGGCTGCGCCGGTGCCACAGCCGCCATCGCCCATGTTGGGGTAAATGAAAATGTGGCTCACACCCTCGATTTCGAAAATCCGCTGGTTCAGTTTGACATTGGCGGTGACACCACCGGACAACACCACCGTATCGATACCGGTTTTCTGTACCCAATAGCGCACATAATCCGCCGCTACTTTTTCCAGCACGCACTGGTAGGCCGCCGCCACATCGATTTTCGGAAAGCGGGAAGACAGATAGCGGGAGAAATACACGTTATTGGCTTCATAAATGCGAAAATCGCCCGGTGTCTGCTCGATGCGCTGAAGCAAAATATCGCCCAGAATGTCCGGGTCACCATAACTGGCGAGGCCAACAATCTTGCCCTCGTGCCGGCCGGGTTTGAAGCCGAGGCTCGAGGTTACGTGTTCGTAAAGGGTGCCCAGTGAATTGGGAAACGGCAGCGAATGCAGCCGCCGTATGCCTTTGGCGTCCGCCTTACTGACCGAACCCGCCAGGCCAGTACCATAGCCATCCAGAGTGACGCACAGCGCACGCTCGTAACCACTGCACAGAAAGCTGTTGGCGGCGTGGGACAAGTGGTGATCCATGCGTTTGATGCTACCGTTCCAGCCATTGTTGGCCAGCCCCTGTTCCAGTGCCTGTTGCCAGTGCCGGAAGCTTTCCGTCGCCGCTTCGCTCCACTGCCTGGAGCCCTTGATGGCCGCATTGTTGGAAGCCAGTTTCTGGGCGCCAGCCATGCTGTAGAAAGAGCTGTGCAAAAAGCCTTTTTCCATCACCGCGTTGGGATGTTCCAGGCCGTGAATGGGTTCGTTACGATCCGGTACTTTGGTGAGTGCCTCGCGCACCTGCTCGCTCAGATCCGCCGGTTTGAACTGCCGGATAAACGCTTTTTCGTCTTCCAGGTTGCGGTGATACAGCTTCTGTTCGTTTTCCCAGGTCAGGAACGGGTAACACACCCGGTCAAAATCCGACATGGCCAACCCGGTGTAGGACAGCGCCTTTTCCAGTGCCAGCTGCGGGAAGCCATCCTGCTGTTTGGTGCGGGAAAATCGTTCTTCGCCGGCGGCAAACAGAATCTCGCCATCTTCCACCACCGCTACGGTGGCGTCCTTATCCAACGGTGAAATGCCCAAAACTCTCATAATGTTCTCTCCTTGAGATAACCAGGCAGCTGGCCCGGTGTCGTGGGCTGCCCGCCCAGGTCGTTCAGGAAAAAATCGAAAAATGCACGAAAGCTGTCGAGAAACTCGTCCAGCTGCTCTTTTGTTTGCACATAAGGCGTATGCCCCGGCACCACGCTGGGGCTGTGAAAGCTCCAGGTGAATACCCGCAGCCCCTGCCGGTACAGGCTGCGCACCAGCTTGATGTGCTCCTTGTGGCTGAAGCCTTCCGGCGACAGCATCAGCCGATCCACCAGCCCGGTTCGCGCCAGCACGCCCGGGGCATGCAGTCCTTTGTAGCGCTGCCCGGCCCGGTATAGGCCCGGCGCATAATCACCCGCATGACCAACAAAGCCACCGGTACAGGGCAGTTCCAGCAAGCGGGCGCCGTCGGCGCCAAACCAGAATGGCCAGGCGTTTTCATCGGTGTAATCCGGGCCGCCGTCGGCGCTGCTGTCCAGTGGCGGGCATAGTGACAGGTCAACCTGGTACCCCAGTCCGGCCAGAATGCCGGCAGTGTTGGGGCCAAAGCCATAGCGCCCTGCCTTGTAGGCGACCGGCCGGGCGCCCAGGTTGCGTTCAATGATGTCGGTGAGCCTGGCCAGTTTTTCCCGCTCCAGGTCTTCCGGTAGATTGCCGGGGTAGCTGTTGGCCAGGTTCACAGTTTCCCGTAACGGCGGTGTTACCCAGGCGTGCAGATGCGCGCCCACTTCGCATACCCCTTTGGCCAGCCAATCCTTCAGTTGCCGGTAACCGGCATGCTGGCTGGCTACCGGGTAGTCCACCACATAGCAGGGTTTCAGGCCGTAATCGTGGCAAATGCTCTGCACCACGCCGATACCTGCCATGGCGGTGACGCCGGTGGCCTTCGGGTTGGGACCGGCCTGCCAGTCAAACTCTTCTTCGGTGTCGACCACCACCATCAACAGCGGAGGCTGGTCGGCGGGCCATGCAATGCCTTGTCGGTTCTCGAACATGCTTCCTTTCCGCCTTTTCCTTTGATTAACTTGCGGGGCTTAACGCCTGGCCATCAGGCTGAAATCCCGAGTCAGGAACAAGCGCAAGCCATAGTCTTCCTGATCCCGGTTGTTGTCCTTGTCGCGCACCCAGGTCTGGTTCAGCGCTACACCAACCCGTAGCCGTTCATCCAGCCGACGGGTCAGAGCAAGATCCAGGCTGTGGGTGTAGCGGGTCAGATCGTCAGCGTCTTCACCGGCATCCCCCTGCCAGCCCCAGCTAATCAGCAGCTGGTTCAAACGGTTCATGTCCATCGACAGGCTCATGGACGCACGATATTCATGGGTTTTGGCATCGTTGAGCTCGGATTGCAGGCGCTCGGCCTCGGCCCAGACCGAGAAACGGCAAACGCTGCACAACCGGTCGGTGGAATGGGCCAGCAGCAGCGAGTCACTGACCACCAGGTCCCGCAATTGCACACTGTCGGGTAAAAATGACAGCTCCGGTGACAGGTTCAGGGACAACTCAGTGGCGCTGTCGGACAAACGCCGGTTATAGCGCACAGTGGTGCTGGCCTCCGGGCCTGACCAGATGCGTTCCAGGTGCCCAGTCATGGCATCACCTTCCTGTTCGCCGGCCTGACCGGGAAATTCAGTTTCCGACTGGCTGGCGCCCACCGCCAGACTAAACCGGCCGTTTTTCAGTTGTCGGCTGTAACCCAATTCGGCGGTGTCAATGGTGGTGTCCTGCTGCTGCGCTTCCTGTTCCTGCTCCGCCCAGCTGCGCCGGGCCGTCAGGGTGCCCTCGGAGCGTTCGGACAATCGGCGGCCATAGGTGGCCTCGGTAGTCAGGGATTCGCCCTCGTCCAACTCGCCACTGCTGAAGCTTTTGCCGGCCTGGGCAGATAAACGCACCCGGGACAACTCCCCCGGGTAAAGGTTGAGTCCGGCGCCGCCGCTCAGGGTGTTGCGGGTGTCGTAATCGCCGGAGTTAAGAACAAAGCCTGTGTCTTCACGCACCGATTCAATGGTGTGGCCCAGATTGAAATCCACTCGCCCGCCGGGGTTGAAATAGTTATAGCGGGCCGCGCCGCTAATTGAGCTGGAGTCGGTCTGGTCACCGTTGGGCAGATCCCTTTGGGTTTCCAGGGTACCACCGTAGCGCAGGTCCAGGTTGTTGGCGCCCCGTTGCAGGCTGCCGCCAATATCACCGGACACCCCAAGGCTCGGGCGGGTATTGCTCTCCCGGCCGGTGTCGGTGTCCTGGCGGGTATGGGTGACCGCGCCAAACACGGTGCCGGAACCTGAAAGCCTCTGCACGGAATCCGACAGGGTCTGTGCTTTCGCCGGCAATGCTCCAAGGCTTGCGACGGCAACTGCCAGCATCAGCCGCCCAACCGGCCATTGGTCACTGTGTTGTTCCCTGTGTGTCATGACGTTACTCCTGAAAAACCAGGCCGGCGAACTTGTCCGGCTCCACCGAGCCCAGGTATTCACTGACCAGTTCACCGGTAACATCACCGAACGGCACGCCGAACACAATCTGGTCGGCAAACCGTTCCAGCAACCGGGCCTCGGTGCTGGCTCGCACCGGAGGTGCGTTAACGATGATGCAGCGATCCGGGTAGCGGCTTTTGAGTTCGTTCATCAGCTCACGCATGCGCACCGAAGAGAACAGTTCCACCGCCGAAGACACCTGGGTGCCGGCCGGCACCACGGTTAACCGATCCACACCGCTGGGATACAAAATGTCTTTGATGGGAACCGAGGTGTCAGCAACGTAGTCGGTCACACCGGCCCCGAGGGGTACCGAAACCAGATGAGCAAGATCCTTGTGGTGAGGATCGCAATCCACCAGAAGTGCCGAGGTATGGGAATCCATGGCAAAGGCAGCCGCCAGGTTGAAGGCGGTCAGCACCGAGCCCCCATGTTTTGCCAGGCTGCTGAACAGGACGGTGAAGTTTTTTTCTCCTCCCCGGTTGCGCAGCTGAATACGCCATTCCCGGTAGGCATCCATCACCCGTTTGTCCGGCATGGTCGGATAAATGATCTTGCGTTCGCGCAACTGGGCATGGGACCAGGGTTTCGGGTTGGCGATCATGCCCAGCGACACGCTGGCGTCGTAAACCGTGGGCCGGTGGTCCGCCGTGTCGGTTTTCAGCAGAGGCGGCTCCGGGGCCATGCGCCGGGCAGCCGAGGCAAACGGCCGTTCCCTGCGGAAGCCGTCTTCTGCCCGGGCTTCACCCTTTTGTTGCTGCTGGCTTTTCAGCAGGGCCTTGTACAGTTTGCTTTCGTCCATCACTGTTCTCCCTGCCCCGACTCCAGCACCAACCCCGGCAGCTCGGCCAGTTTTTCCATGGCCTGCTCGGGAGTAATGCCCATGACACTAAACACCAGAAACGCCATATAACCGGCCATGAACAGCCCCAGAATCAGGACCAACAGCAGCACATCCTTGCGCAGCAACCGGTCTTTCCAGGTGCTGCTGTAGTGCGGAATGCTGGCCAGCACCGGCACTGCCGGTGGCAGGGCCAGCTGTAGGGTTCTGCTGGAGCGAATACGCTGGTCCACCAGTACCAGCAAAACCAACAATCCCATGACCATGGCGCTGCCGAGGAAAGGTCCGGCGATACCCACCTGGTACAGCTGCAGGCCATCCCAGGCCACCGGATAACTGGCCGGCTCCTGAATGCGATAGCTACCGCCCTCCCCCTGCACATCCAGAGTCATGGTCAGGCGAGCCCGCTCGCGGCGCTGGAGCATGTCTTCATAAACGTCACGGGTAACATCGTAATCCCGAGTCAGTTCGGCCAATTCGGCCTCGTTGGCAGCGACTTTCTCGCCCCGTTCATAGGCCTCGGCCAGTATGCCCTGAAGTGATTTCAGACGCCTTTCCTGCACGGCCAGGCGCGTATTAGCGGCATTCAGCAGGGATTTCAGTTCTTCATACACCGGGTTCTCCATCACCTCGGTTTTCACGCCTTCCCGGTCTCCCTCATCTTCACTGGCCACCTGCTGTTCCAGGTCGGCAATCTGCCTTTTCACTGAAATCACGTCCGGATGGCGTTCCTGGTATTGCAGCAGAAGGCTTTCCAGTTGCTGATTCAGATTGTCCAGCCGGCGCTGGGCGGACGAGCGGCCCTCGTCCAGCACAATGGTGCGCACCGGTTGCTCGCTGGCCAGTTGCTCGCGGGTCAGCTCGATTTGCGAGCGACTTTGTTCGATCTCCAGTTTCAGGTTCTCGATATCGCCACGCAGCCGTTCAATGCGGGTATTCACATTGCCTTCGGTGCCATCCTGATTGGCAATCCGGAAGTCCTTCAGCCGCTGTTCCGCCTCTTCCAGCTGGCGCTGGTAGGCTTTCACCTGGGAGTCGATGAACTCGTAAGCGCCCTGGCTTTCCGAGCGCTTTTTCCGCGCGGTGCGTTCCAGAAACCGGTTCAGTACCGAGCTCAGCACCTGAAACGACTGGCCCGGGTCCGGGCTGCGGTAACTGAGTTCCAGAAAATTCCTGTTGCTGATTTTCAGCTGGATGTCTTCCCGTAACTCCCCGATGGCACTGCTGCGCTCAAGATCCGGTTCGGTACCAGTCAAAAGGCCGGTGTCCAGGGCAATCTGTTCCAGAAAGCTGCGGCTGGCGATCATTTCCCGGGCCTCGTTGATCCGGTCCAGCTGAGTCACTTCCGCCTGGCCCCGTAGCAACGGCTGCAGGATATTGCTCTGGTCGGCGTACAGCACCGCCTCCGAGGTGTAGGTTTTCGGCGTCACATAAGCCACGGCCAACACGCCGGCCGTGACAGCCATGAACACGAGGCTTGCCAGCACCCGCTTGCGGTACAGCTCAAGCCGCACGGCGCGGAGGGTGTCCAGGAAAAACTGAAGGTCCATCAGAGTTCACCGCGAAACAGTTGCCGGCGGGGCACGGAAATTACATCCCCCGGCTGCAAAGGATGGTTGGTACGCATATCGCCGTCCCTGAGCATGGCGCCAAGATCCAGCTGCCAGGTCTGGTATTCGCCGTCGATCATGCGCGCCAGGGTGGCCCGGCCATCGGCGGCAAAGTCGGTGACGCCGCCAGCCATCAACACCAGATCCAGCACCGTCATGCCCGGCTGGAAGGCCACCGACTGGGGCGACGTTACCTGCCCGGTAATGCGCACGCGGTTTCGGAATTCCTTGCTTACCGGGTTGGTCACCATCACGGTCACCTCCGGTGTGCGGATATATTCCGACAGACCGGTGCGAATCTCCGAGGCCAGTGCTTCCGGCTGCTTGCCTTCCGCGTCCACATCGCCGATCAACGGCAGTGAGATGAAGCCGTCCGGGCGCACGGTAATGGCCTGCCCCAGCTCCGGATTGCGCCACACATGCACGGTTACGGTATCGCCCACGCCGATCTCATAGGGCTCGGCTTCCAGCTCGGAGGCCGGCGGCATGGTTTCCGAGGACGGAATGCCGGAGCACCCCGCCAGCCACAGCACAGCCAGCATTAAAAGCGCGGCTTTACCTGTTGTTGGTACCCTGTTCATAGAACCTCCCGTTCCCTGTGTTACAGATTGTCGTTGCCAGTTTGCTTGTGCCGGCTGCCAGGCCGGCTGGTTAACGCACGCCCTTGCCCAGCAGCACCACTTCCACGGTCTGAATCATGATCAGAAAATCCATCAGCAGGCTGTGGTTCTTGGAGTAATACAGGTCGTACTCGAGTTTGCCCCGGGCGTCCTCGATGGACGCGCCGTAGGGATACTTCAGCTGCGCCCAACCCATCAGGCCCGGGCGCACGTAATGTCGGGTGTCGTAGTAGGGAATCAGCCGGGTGAGTTCGGCCACAAACTCGGGCCGTTCCGGGCGTGGGCCGACGAAACTCATGTCGCCCCGGAGCACGTTGTAGATTTGTGGCAGCTCGTCCAGCCGGGTGTTGCGAATGAACGCACCCACCCGGGTAATGCGGTTGTCGTTGGCGGACGCCCAGCGAGCCTTGCCGTCTTTTTCCGCGTCCTTGTACATGCTGCGGAATTTGTAGATGCGAAATTCCCGGCCGAGAAAACCCACGCGCTTCTGGCTGTAAAGCACCGGCCAGCCGGTTTCCAAAACAATGGCCAGAGCGGTGAGCGCCATGAACGGCAGAGCCACCAGCAACAAAGCGAACCCCAACACCAGATCCAGCAGGCGCTTGAGCCATTGCCGGTACCGGGAGGCGCAGAAACCGTCAGAGAAAACAATCCAGGAAGGATGCACCAGATCCAGCTTGACCTTCTTCAGCTCCCGCTCGTAAAAATCGATGGCATTGGTTACCAGCACACCCCGCAACTTGCACTCCATCAGCTCTGGGACAGGTAACCAGCCACCCTCACTGCGACGGCGCTCTTGCTGGGCAATGACAATTTCCGAGATGCCGTTATCCAGACAGTACTGGTACAAATCGGCCGGTGCGGTAATCAGGTGCTCCCTGCCCACCGCGGGCTCGCGGCTATCGGCCAGGCAGCCGACGATCCGGATGCCCAGAGCCCGCATATTGGTGTCGTAATCCGCCAACAGGCTCTGGGCGGCACTGCCGGCACCAAACACCATCACCCTGCGCACCAGTTGGCGGGAGTCGACCATGGCCAGAAACAGCCGGCGCAGAACAATCACCGCCACCGTGCACAACAGTACCGCCCAGAACAAATTGGTACTGCCCGGGTCCATGGCCGGTAAAAACGCGTAGAGCACCAGCAACCCCAGCCCGCCAACAAAGCAATAGGCCACCAGAGTGCGGAAATACAACTGCGACAGGGTTTCCCGAACAATCTCCCCATACCCGCCCATGGCCAGGGTGCCCAGGCTCAGAATCACGGCAAACAGTAGCGAAGCCGGCAGTGCGCCAGCAGGATTCACCAGCCGGCCCGGCGTATAAACCACCGCCAGCGTCATGAAAACACCCAGCAGAACCAGAAACTCAATGACTGCCAACACCAGATACGGCGTGTGCAGGTAATGCTTGCGAAAACGGATATAGGACACGGTCGAACTTCCTTGTCAGTTGCCTGACTGCTCACCCAACGATCAAATAACTTTTGTATCTTTTTGTAAAGTTCTTTTACACTTCGTTATAGTTCATTAAAGAACTTTTGCAAAGAGGAAGGGAAACCTTATGGCCGACCGGATCCAGTCAAACGCCCCACTGCATGCCATGACCGTGGATGTAGAGGATTACTTTCACGTGGCAGCTCTGTCTCGCGTTATCCCCCGGGAAAACTGGAGCAACCAGCCAATGCGCGTACAGGCCAACACCGACCGATTGCTGGAAATATTTGAACGCCACGGCGTGAAAGCCACTTTTTTTGTACTGGGCTGGGTGGCCGAGCACTGCCCCGAGGTGGTGCGACGAATCGACAGAGCCGGCCACGAAATCGCCTCCCACGGTTACAGCCACCAATTGATCTACCGGCAGACCCCGGAGGAATTTCGCCAGGAAACCCGACAGTCCAAGCAGCTGCTGGAAGATCTGACCGGCAAGCCCGTGCACGGCTACCGGGCCGCCAGCTATTCCATAACCGGTGATTCACTGTGGGCACTGGATATCCTGGCCGAATGCGGGTTCCGATGGGACTCAAGCATCTTCCCGGTGCACCACGACAACTACGGCATCCCGGGTTCGCCCTCCATGCCCTACATCCTGAAAACCGACAACGCCTCGGTGTTGCAGGAATTTCCCCTGACCACCGCAAACGTTTTTGGCTTACCCGTACCGGCAGCCGGCGGCGGCTACTTCCGACAATTCCCTTACCCGCTGTTTCGATACCTGTTCAACCGCGCTTCCGGCTTTGGCACCCGACCGCAGATTTTTTACCTGCACCCCTGGGAAATCGACCCAGGCCAGCCCCGGTTCAACAACGCCGGCTGGCTGTCTCGATTCCGTCACTACACCAACCTGAATAAATGCGAGCCAAGACTTGAGCGGCTGTTGCAGGATTTTCGTTTCGGTACGGTGACCGATAGCTTTGCGGCCTGTATTGAAGATCAACCCGTGGTTAGTACCCGGCAGATGCTGGCTTTGGCATAACCATGCGTAAGAGAGCGGTCCGGCAGGCTTTTCCAAAACCGTGCGGAGCCAGGGATGGCGGAGCTCGAGCGGGACAGGGATGATGGGATGAACACCTCTTGTTGAGATCGGCGTCAAGGCGCCACTATTGGAATAGGAAGGCAATAGCTAAACAACAAGAGGTGTTCAAGATGAAAGTTACCCTAATCGGCATTGATTTGGCAA
>JABXHG010000124.1 GCA_013393545.1 Alteromonadaceae bacterium
CTCAGCTTCCTGCCTCGTTTGCTGGTTACACTGCTGGTTATCATCGTGATGGGCCCCTGGATGTTGACCACCCTGCTGGATCACGCCAACGGCCTGATATCCCGCATACCCTACCTGATCGGCTGAGCCCATGGTGCCGGCGGACATCAGCGCGGACCTGATTGGCCAATGGGTGGGGCAGTACTTCTGGCCACTGTTCCGGCTGGCCAGCTTCCTGATGGTTATCCCCATTTTCGGTACCCAGCTGGTACCGGCCCGCATCCGGCTGGGTCTGGCATTGATGATGACCGTGCTGATTTCTCCGATGATCCCGGAGGTGCCGCAGGTCGAGGCGCTTAGCGCCGATGCGGTGGTGATTACCCTGCAGCAGATCCTGATTGGCGTGGGCATGGGCTTCGCCCTGACCGCCCTGTGGCAGTTGTTTGTGATAGCGGGCCAGATGATCGCCATGCAGATGGGCCTGGGCTTCGCCTCCATGGTCGATCCCGCCAACGGTGTGAACGTGCCGGTACTATCCCAGATTTACACCATCACCATTACCCTGCTGTTTCTCGCCATGAATGGCCACCTGGTGGCTTTCGAGGTGTTTATCGAAAGTTTTTATACCCTGCCCATTGGCATGGAGGGGCTGGGGCAGGGTGGTGTCTGGGAGCTGGCGCACCGCATCAGCTGGATGTTCGTATCGGCGATGCTGTTGGCGCTGCCGGCGGTGGCGGCGGTATTGATCGTTACCATTTCGTTCGGTGTGATGACCCGGGCCGCGCCCCAGATGAACATCTTTGCACTGGGTTTTCCGATTGGCCTGATTTTTGGTTTGTTTTCCATATGGGTGTTGCACGCCAATTTTCTGCCACACTTTGACCAGTACACCCGCGAAACCTTTGAATTCATGCGAGGGTTACAGGGCCAGCCCTGAACAGTTGACGAGCCATGGCTGAAGAAAACGACAACAGTCAGGAAAAAACGGAAGAACCGACGCCCCGAAGGCTTGAAAAGGCCCGGGAAGACGGCCAGACAGCCCGTTCCAAGGAACTGGGCACCATGGCGGTTCTGATGGCCGGCGCGGTTGGCCTGTTGGTTTTCGGTAGCTCCCTGGGGGCGGCGCTGGAAGGCATCATGCGTGATGCGTTCGTGCTCGAGCGAGAAAACATTTTCAACACCCGTCACATGAGCATCCAGCTAATGGCCTCGGCCAAGGAAGCCGCCTGGGCATTGGCGCCTTTGCTGGTGGTGCTGCTGATTGCCGCCATTGCGGGTTCCATCGCCATCGGCGGCCTGCTGTTCAGTGGCAAGGCCATTGCCCCGAAGCTCAACAGGATGGACCCGATCAAGGGCCTGGGCCGGATGTTCTCCATGCGTTCACTGGTTGAGCTGGTGAAAGCGATCGCCAAGGTCGGGCTGGTGATGGTCATTGCCATTCTGATCCTCAATGCCCGCACCGAAGATCTGCTCAGCATTGCCGAGGAACCGGCCATCCCGGCCATGGTGCATGTGCTCTGGACACTGGCGTGGAGTTTTCTGCTGCTGTCGGCGGCGACCATCATCATTGCCGCCATCGACGTGCCTTTTCAGATATACGATCACACCAAAAAGCTGCGCATGACCAAGCAGGAGGTTAAGGACGAGTTCAAGGACACGGAAGGCAAGCCGGAAGTCAAAGGCAAGATTCGCCAGCTGCAGCAGGGACTCGCCAACCGCCGGAGGATGCAGGACGTGCGGTCGGCCGATGTGGGGGGTTCCAACCCGGCGCACAATGCAGTGGCCCTGAAGTACGAGCAGGACAGTATGGGGGCGCCGGTGGTGGTGGCCAAGGGCTCCGACGAGGTGGCCTTCAAAATTATGGAGATTGCCCGGGAGCACAAGGTGGAGCTGCTGCGCACGCCACCGTTGACCCGGGCGGTTTACCACAACACAGACATTGGCGAGGAAATCCCCGACGGCCTCTACATGGCCATCGCCCAGGTGCTGGCCTACGTGTTCCAGCTGCGCCAGTTCCGCAAGGGTTATGCGGCCAAACCGACTATGCCGGATTTCCCGATTCCCAAGGATATGCGGCGGGATCTTTGAGTTGGCTATGGAGTGGGCCTCGGTTGGTAGCTTGCTAGTTTGGGGGTAGTGCGGGTTTGGCAGGGCTTCCCAAAAACCGCTACGAGCACATCCGTGTGCGCTTATTTCGGGCCGTCCTTGGCCCTCAAAATTTTTGGGAAGCCCTACCAAACCCGCACTTTCTAACTGCAGCCTGACCGCCAACTACCGGCTTCTATGCGGAAAGTGGAATCGCCGAGATGATAAGTGGAATGTGCCCTAATCGGCACGCTCCCTTCAGCGATATTCAGGAAGTCGGAAGCATCAGGGCCGGCCAGCCTTCCAAAAAATTTCGAAGGCCAGGGATGGCCTGAGAGAAGCGCACATGGATGTGCTTGTAGCGGTTTTTTGGAAGGCTGGCTGGCCCTGATGCACTCAAAAGCTGGACGGCTGGGGCATATATCAAGCGGTAACTTCCAAAATTGTCAGGAATACTGGAGCGTTGCCGACCCCGCCGCAGAAGAGGGCCGGCACAGCTACTCAGTCGGCGCGCTTCTCGTAAATGCGCTTACCCCAGGCTTCCTTCTGGCCAGGCAGCACCAGGTTCAGGATGATGGCCGCCACCGCGCACAGGGCGATGCCCTCCAGATGGCCGAGCACCATGTTGCCGATGCCGAACACCAGGGTCACGCCGACAATCACCAGATTGCGGGACACCGACAAATCCACCTGATGGCGAATCAGCGTGTTCAGGCCCACCACCGCGATAGAACCGAACAGCAGGCACAGGATGCCGCCCATCACTGGCACCGGAATGGTCTGCAGCGCCGCGCCGAATTTGCCGACGAACGCCAGGGTAATGACCACGCCAGCGGCCCACCACATGACCTTCGGATTGAAGTTCTTGGTCAGCATCACCGCACCGGTTACTTCGGAGTAGGTGGTATTGGGTGGTCCGCCGAGCAGGGAGGCGACACTGGTGGCCAGGCCGTCGCCCAACAGCGTGCGATGCATGCCCGGTTTTTCCAGGTAGTTTTTCCGGGTCACGTTGCCAATGGCCAGAATGTCGCCGATGTGTTCAATGGCCGGGGCAATGGCCACCGGAATCATGAACAGGATGGCACCCCAGCTGAACGCCGGTGCGGTAAAGTTCGGTACCGCAAACCAGGGGGCTTCCTGAACCGCTGTGGTATCGACCACGCCGGCAAACCAGGACAGCACGTAACCGACGATCACCCCGATCATGATCGGGATCAGCCGGAAAATCCCCTTGGCCCAGACCGACATAACAATCGTGACCGCCAGGGAGATCATGGAAATCCAGATGGCGGTGTCATACGGAATCAACTGCTCACTGCCATCGCCGGTACGGCCAGAAGCCATGTGCACCGCCAGTGGCGCCAGTCCCAGACCAATGGTCATGATTACCGGTGCGATCACCACCGGCGGCAGCAGGCGGGTGACAAAGCCATTGCCACGTAGTTTGATGGCACCGGCCAGGATAATGTAGAGAATACCGGCGGCCATCAGCCCGCCGAGGGTCTCTTCAATGCCAAACTTGCCCTTTGCGGCGATGATTGGTGCAATGAAAGCAAACGACGAGGCCAGGAAAATAGGGATCTGGCCGCCGGTCACCACGTGGAAAATGAGCGTGCCAATACCGGCCGTGAACAGCGCCACGTTCGGGTCCAGGCCGGTAATCAGCGGCATCAGCACCAACGCGCCGAAAGCCACCAGCAACATCTGGGAGCCGGCGATGGCCTGTTTCCAGACCGGCTCGTGTGTGTGGTCCTGCATGATCACTCGTCCTTTTGCTTGGTGCCGAAAATCTTGTCGCCGGCATCGCCCAGACCAGGCAGGATGTAGCCCTTCTCGTTGAGGCAGTCATCCACGGAGGCGGTGTAGATGGAGACATCCGGGTGTTTTTCCAGTACCTTCTCCACGCCTTCAGGAGCTGCAACCAGTACCAGTGCGCGAATCTCGGTGCTGCCTGCTTTTTTCAGCAGGTCGATG
Organism: Alteromonadaceae bacterium; assembly: GCA_013393545.1. The sequence continues at coordinate 4,039 of JABXHG010000124.1, forward strand.
GTGGAAATCATTGAGCCACCGGTGGCCAGCATGGGGTCGATGATCAGCGCGTTGCGTTGGTCCAGTTCGCCCACCAGTTTTTCCAGGTAGGTTTCCGCTTCCAGGGTGGTTTCATTGCGAATCTGGCCCACCACGCTTACTCTGGCCACCGGAATCAGGCTGAGCACGCCATCCAGCATGCCCAGACCGGCGCGCAGAATTGGCACGATGGTAATTTTCTTGCCGTGAATCTGCTCCACGGTGACCGGGCCGGCCCATCCGTCGATGGTCTCTTCCTGCAGGTTGAAATCCTTGGTGGCCTCGTAAGTCAGCAGGGCGCCGACTTCCTGAGCCAGTTCACGAAAGTTCTTGGTACTGATGTCGGAGCGGCGCATCAGGCCGAGTTTGTGCTGGATCAGGGGGTGCTTCACTTCGTGGATCGGCATGGGGTCACCTGTACTCGAATTGGCTGGCTGAATCGATGAAAAGTTGAATAGTCAAACGGCCGAAGCATACCGTATCTGGCTACTCGCGTCAGGCATTTGCCGGCGTCGTTTTGTAACTTTTTTGCGGTCTGGTACGGAAATTGCGGCAGAGTCCCGGAAGTGGCGCTTAACGCCGGATTTTCGACTTTGATGGCTATCGAAAGTGTAAGAAACCGGAGAATATTCCAGCATGGACAGAACACTGGTTCTGAATAACGTCAAATCCCTGACGCGGGGCAACCTCGGCATTCCATTAATGCTGATGGGGCTGCTGGGCATGATGATTCTGCCCATGCCGGCGTTTTTGCTGGACGTGTTCTTTACCTTCAACATCACCCTGTCCATCGTCATTCTGCTGGTGTGTATCTACGCCATGCGGCCGATGGAGTTTGCCTCCTTCCCTACAGTATTGCTGGTCGCCACCCTGCTGCGCCTGGGGCTTAACGTAGCCTCCACCCGGATTGTTCTGCTCGAAGGCCACGAGGGCGGCGATGCCGCCGGTAAGGTCATCGAGTCGTTCGGTGAAGTGTTGATCGGCGGTAACTACGCCGTGGGTCTGGTGGTCTTTGCTATCCTGATGATCATTAACTTCCTGGTGGTGACCAAGGGTGCCGGCCGGGTCTCCGAAGTGAGCGCTCGCTTTACCCTGGATGCAATGCCCGGCAAGCAGATGGCGATCGATGCCGACATGAACGCCGGTCTGATCAACCAGGAGGAGGCCAAGGCCCGCCGGGAAGACATTGCCCAGGAGGCGGATTTCTACGGCTCCATGGACGGTGCCTCCAAATTCGTGAAGGGCGATGCGGTGGCCGGCCTGTTGATTCTGGCCATCAATATTATTGGCGGCATCGTCATTGGCATGATGCAGCATGGTCTGGATTTCGGCCTGGCGGTGGAGCGCTATGCCCTGCTGACCATCGGTGACGGTCTGGTAGCACAGATTCCGTCACTGTTGTTGTCTACCTCTGCCGCCATCATGGTGACCCGGGTAACCTCCAGCCAGGACATGGGCGGTCAGATTCTGCAGCAGATGTTCAGTGCGCCGAAAGCGCTGGCCATTGCGGCCACCATTCTGATTATTCTGGGTCTGATCCCCGGCATGCCGCATGTGGCCTTTCTGGGGCTGGGCGCGATAGCGGCGGCGGCTGCCTGGTATATCTCGAAACACCAGCGCCAGACCGTGGAGGAAAGCGGTACCTGGGCTGGCAAGACCTCCGCCGGTGGCGGCGCGCCCCGCCAGGGCGCCGAAATATCGCCGGACCAGGGCGGCGACGGCCAGGCCCTGCCGTCGCCGGGTGAAACCCGCGAACTCGGATGGGACGACGTGGCCACCGTGGATATCGTCGGGCTGGAAGTGGGTTACCGCCTGATTCCGTTGGTGGACAAATCCCAGGGTGGGCAGTTGCTCAGCCGGATCAAGGGCGTGCGAAAGAAGCTGTCCCAGGATCTGGGGTTCCTGATGCCCTCGGTGCACATCCGTGACAACCTGGACCTGATGCCCAATGTCTACCGCATCACCCTGATGGGAGTGACCATCGCCGAGGCGGAAATTCATCCCGAGCGGGAACTGGCGATCGACCCGGGGCAGGTATTCGGCAAGGTGGAGGGTATTGCCGGCAAGGACCCTGCCTTTGGCCTGGATGCCACCTGGATCGAGCCGGATCAGAAAGACCAGGCTCAGACCCTTGGCTACACCGTGGTGGATGCCAGCACCGTGGTGGCAACCCACCTCAATCAGATCCTGCAAAGCCACGCCCACGAACTGATTGGCCATGAGGAGGCCCAGAAGTGGCTGGACCAGCTGGAGAAGATTTCGCCCAAGCTGGCCGAAGAGCTGGTGCCGACCACCATTACCGTCAGTATTTTGTTGAAGGTGCTGCAGAACCTGTTGAAGGAAGAAGTGCCGATCCGTGATATGCGCTCGATTGCCGAGGCTATCGTTAACGTGCATCCGAAGAGCCAGGACCCGAAGATTCTCACCACGGTGGCGCGCCAGGCCTTGCGTCGGATGATTGTCCAGAGCATCTGTGGCAACGAAAAAGAGATCCCCGTGATCACCCTGGATCCAGACCTGGAACAGTTGTTGCTTAAGTCTGTTCAACAGAGTCAACAATCCGGCGGACAGGAAGATATTGGCCTGGTACTCGAGCCCAACATGGTGGAAAAACTGCAACGCTCCCTGCAAGACAGCGTTCAGCGCCAGGAAATGATGGGCAAACCAGCCATCCTGCTGGTCTCCGGGCCCTTGCGGCCAGTGCTGGCGAAGTTTGCCAGCTACGGAGTAGAGCGCTTACACGTGCTCTCGTACCAGGAAGTGCCGGATAACAAACAGATCACGATCGTCGCCTCTGTCGGCCAGTAAAGGGCCACAGAGCAGGGCGGGCAGCCAAACCGGCAGCCGGTGGAGGATGAAGCACTATGAAAGTAAAACGGTTTTTCGCGCAGACCATGGCAGAGGCCCTCAAGCAGGTCAGCAATGAAATGGGCCCGGATGCCGTTATTCTGTCCAACCGCCGGGTGGATGGCGGCGTCGAAATTGTGACGGCCCTGGATTATGACGAAAATATGGCGCGCCAGCGTCTTGGGGAAAAGGCGGCCGAGGCCACCAATGGCTCCCGTCTGGCCGAGATGCAGGCTGACCAGCACCGTCATTTGGAAAGCGAGCTGACTCGGTCACGCAGCCGCATTCAGGAAGTACGGGAAAAACGCGCCTCCGCCGGCGCCCAGTACACGGGTGTGGCGTTTGACGATGCCGAGCTGGAGCCGGCAGAGCCCGAACAGGAGCAAGCTGCCGAAACGCCGGCGTCTTCGGGGGGCGAGGCAGGTTACTCTAGCGAACTGGCCAGCATGAAAGCGGAAATCGAATCTCTGCGGGATCTGGTGCGCGGCAACGCCGCCAGCCAGCCGAAGAAGCCGGAAGGCCCGGGCAATGCGGTTCAGCAGCGCTTGTCCGAGCGCTTGCAGGAATTCGGACTGGGGCACGAACTTGCCGGTACCCTGGCACAACAGAACCGCAACGCGCGGCTGGAAGATGCCTGGAAACAATCACTGAAAATGCTGGCCACCGGCGTGCGCACCGCTCGCCATAGCTGGCTGGAAGCCGGCGGCGCCTACGCGCTGGTGGGCCCGACTGGCTCCGGCAAAACCACCACCATCGGCAAGTTGGCGGCCCGTTATGTTCTCGAACACGGCCCGGATTCGCTGGCGCTGGTGACTACCGACCGCTACCGGGTGGCGGCCCACGAGCAACTGTTCGTCTTTGGCCGCATTCTGAACGTGCCGGTGCGGGTGGTGGACGAAACCCATTCGCTCGACGACATTCTCGACGAGTTGTCCGACCGCCACCTGGTGCTGATCGACACTGCCGGCCTGACCAGCTCCGACCGGGGTTATCAGGAACAGCTTGCGGAGCTGGCGCGCAGCCACCACAACATTCAAAGCCATCTGGTGGTTTCCGCCACCAGCCAGCCAAGGATCATGAAATCCGTCTGGCATTGCTATAAGATGGCAAACCTTGCCGGCTGCGTGATGACCAAGATCGACGAGGCCCTGACACTGGGCGAATCTCTTGGTTTTGTCATGGAAACCGGTCTGCCGGTGGCCTGGTATACCGATGGCCAGAAGATTCCGGAAGACCTGCACCGCGCCCAGGCGGTGCCCCTGGTCCGGTTGGGTGTTGACCGTGTACGGGCCATTCAGCATTCACAGGCGGTGGCCGAGGGTGCGTAACGGCCCCGCTCCGCACAAAGACATCCGGCAGGCATGCCTACAAGAACGTAGTGAGAGACTGAGAACAGTATGAGCAGACCACATCCGGTTCAGGTAATCGCGGTTTCCGGCGGCAAAGGCGGTGTCGGGAAGAGTAACGTGTCGGTCAACATGGGCATCGCCCTGGCCGAGAAAGGCAAACGAGTCGTGATTCTGGACGCGGATCTCGGTCTGGCCAACATCGACGTGCTGCTCGGCATCAAGGCAAAACGCAACCTGCAGGACGTGCTCAATGGCGAGTGCGATCTGCGGGATGTGCTGGTCAACGGCCCCGGCGGCATCAAGATTGTGCCCGCCTCCTCCGGCACCCAACGCATGACTCAGCTCAGCCCCATGGAACACGCCGGGCTGATCAACGCCTTCAGTGACCTTGGCGATCAGATCGATGTTCTGATTGTCGACACCGCCGCCGGCATCTCCGAGTCCGTGGTCAGTTTTTTGCGAGCGTCCCAGGAAATTCTGCTGGTGGTGTGTGACGAGCCCACCTCCATTACCGACTGTTACGCACTGATCAAATTGATGAACCGGGATTACGGCACCAACCGGTTCCGTATCCTCGCCAACCAGGTGCGTAACGACCAGGAAGGCCGGGTGCTGTTCGATAAACTGACCCGGGTCACCGAGCGATTCCTCGATGTAGCATTACAATACGTAGGCATTGTGCCTTATGATGAGGCCGTGAAGCAGGCGGTACAGCGCCAGAAAGCCTTTCTGGATGCATACCCCCGTGCCCGGGCATCCGCCGCCGTGCGTGCGCTGGCGACCAAAGTGGATAACTGGCCGCTGCCAACCACGCCTCGCGGGCACCTGGAGTTTTTCGTGGAGCGGCTGATCGAAGCCTGACTCTGATCCGAACCCACAGTTGCAAGAAGCCGGAACATGACGTTGGCGAAACATCTGGGAGTGTACCAGCAGACAAGTGCCAGAACGCCTTCACAACTGGTCGAAGAGCAGGCACCGCTGGTCAAGAAAATCGCGTTGCACCTGATGGCTCGTTTACCGGCCTCGGTGCAGCTCGAAGACCTGATGCAGGCGGGCATGATCGGGCTGCTGGAGGCGGCGCAACGCTACAGTTCGGGCAAGGGCGCTACTTTTGAAACCTATGCCGGCATTCGCATTCGCGGTGCCATGGTGGACGAAATTCGCAAGGGCGACTGGGTGCCCCGCTCGGTGCACCGAAACGCCCGGAAAATCGCCGCTGCCATCAAGGCGGTCGAAGACCGCACCGGCCGCGAAGCGCAGGATGTTGAGGTGGCTAAAGAGCTGGGTATGGACCTGGTGGATTACCATGCCTCCCTGTCTGACGCCAACAGCGGCCGGCTTTTTAGCCTTGATGAATTAAATGAATCCGGCGAGCTGCCGTTACAAGAGGCAGAAGCCAGTGATAATCCGCTGGACGGCCTTGCTTCAACGGCCTTCCGGCGCAACCTGGCGGAAGCCATAGACGGGCTTCCCGAGCGTGAAAAACTGGTACTGAGCCTGTATTACCAGGAAGAGCTCAACCTGAAGGAAATCGGAGCCGTGCTCGGGGTCAGTGAAAGTCGGGTCAGTCAGATCCACAGTCAGGCGGCCCTGCGTTTGCGAGGACGGCTGTCGGGTTGGCAGGACGACGACAAAAATTAGACGGGCTTTCACCTGTTAGACTGAAACGCAGAATGAAATCCGGGTGTTACTGACTGGAGGTCCCTTTGGACAAAAACATGAAAATACTCATTGTGGACGACTTCTCCACAATGCGTCGAATCATCAAGAACCTGCTGCGTGATCTCGGCTTCACCAATACTGATGAGGCCGACGACGGCAACACCGCGTTGCCAATGCTGAAAAGCGGCAAATACGACTTTCTGGTGACGGACTGGAACATGCCTGGCATGTCCGGCTTTGATCTGCTCAAGGCGGTTCGTGCGGATGAACAACTGAAGGATCTGCCGATCCTGATGGTGACCGCCGAAGCCAAGCGCGACCAGATCATCGCTGCGGCCCAGGCCGGCGTAAATGGCTACGTAGTCAAGCCGTTTACCGCGGCGACACTCAAGGAAAAGATCGAAAAAATCTTTGAGCGAATCCACTAACCAGAGGTCAGATAGCTGCCATGAGTGACAGCAAGCAAAACCAACGGGGCCTTGACCCGGAGGTCACAGAAAAGCTGGAGCAGCAGACCTCGGAGCTGGCAAAGAGCGTTGAGTCCGGTGATTACGCAAAGGCGATGTCGATCATCAATGACCTGAGCGAAGTCCGGGACCAGAGCCTGTATCGGGAAGTCGGCCGCCTGACCCGCAGCCTGCACGAGGCCATTCGTAACTTCCAGATTGATCCGCGCAATGCCGAGCAAAAGGAAGCGCTGTCGAAAATGTCGGATGCCTCCGACCGGCTCAATTACGTGGTGGAAATGACCAACCAGGCTGCCAACCGCACCATGGACCTGGTGGAAGAGAGCATGCCGCTGGCCCACACCATGCGCGACGAGGCGATCGAACTGCGGGATGAATGGCTGCGGCTGCGCCGGCGGGAAATGGCTCCGGCCGAGTTCCGGGAGCTGTACGGCCGAATCGACAAGTTTTTTGTCAGCCTGACGGCGGATTCCGACGTACTTTATCGCAGCCTTTCCGAAATTCTGCTGGCGCAGGACTTCCAGGACCTTACCGGCCAGGTGATCCAGAAAGTGACCGGCCTTGTGAAAGAGGTGGAAGAAAACCTGCTGAGCCTGGTGGTAATGGCCGGACACGTGGACCAGCTCACAGGCACCATCCACGAAATTGAAGAAAAAGAAGAATCGGCCGAAAAAGGTCAGGGGCCTCAAATGAAGGCCAACGAACGGGACGACGTAGTTGCCGGACAGGACGACGTAGACGATCTGCTCTCCAGTCTCGGTTTCTGAACAATAAAAGAGGGTGACGCATGGCGTTAGAAGCGGACGAAGATATCCTCCAGGATTTCCTGGTCGAGGCCGGCGAGATTCTCGAAAATCTGTCAGAACAGTTGGTGGACCTGGAGCAGCATCCGGACGACGCTGATCTGCTCAACGCCATTTTTCGTGGCTTTCACACCGTCAAGGGTGGCGCGGGTTTCCTGCAGCTTGATGCGCTGGTGAACTGCTGTCACGCGGCGGAAAATGTGTTCGACATTCTGCGTAACCACAAGCGTGAGGTCACCTCCGAGCTGATGGACGTGGTGCTGGAAGCGCTGGATAACGTCAACGAAATGTTCGATGAGGTTCGTAACCGGGAAGAACCGACACCCGCGCCCGACGAGCTGATCGAATCGCTCAAGCAATACGCCACGCCGGAAGGCGAGGGCGCCGAGCCGGCACCCGCGCAGGACAGCGGCCAGAGCGAAACGGCCGGAGGCGAACAGGCGGCGCAATCGGGCGAAGACGGCGGTGACATTACCGACGACGAGTTCGAACAGCTGCTGGATGCCCTCGGTGACGAGAACGGGAACGGCAGTGAATCCTCGCAAGGCAGCGGTGACAGCCAGTCATCCGGCGGCCAGGGCGATGACGACGAAATATCCGAAGATGAATTCGAAGCCCTGCTTGACCAGCTGCACGGTGAAGGTAAATTCTCAGCTGCGCCAGCGGCAAAAGACGTCAACGACCCTACTGAAGAGGCCTCCGATGCGCCGAAGCAGGACGACAAGCCATCTGGTGATGGTGACGACCTGATCAGCGACGACGAATTCGAAAACCTGTTGGACGAATTGCATGGCAAGGGCGCTGGACCCAGCGCTCAGGGCGCTGCTGGCCAGCAACCGGCTGCTCCGAAAAAAGCCGAGCACAAACCCGAGCCGAAGCCAGAGCCAAAGAAAAAAGAAGACAAGCCGGCTCCCGCCGCCAAGTCCGGTGGCAAGGAAGCCGCGCCAAAGGGCGACACCACCGTGCGGGTGGATACCAGCCGCCTGGACGACATCATGAACATGGTGGGCGAACTGGTGCTGGTGCGTAACCGGCTGCAGCGCCTGGGCTCGGAGAGTGAAGACACGGAAATGCACAAGGCCGTGTCCAACCTCGACGTAGTGACCTCGGATTTGCAATCCGCCGTGATGCAGACCCGTATGCAGCCGATCAAGAAGGTGTTTGGCCGCTTCCCACGGGTTGTACGTGACTTGTCCCGCAGCCTTAAGAAGGAAGTGGACCTGGTCATGCACGGTGAGGACACCGACCTGGACAAAAACCTTGTCGAGGCGCTGGCCGACCCACTGGTGCACCTGGTTCGTAACTCCGTGGACCACGGTATTGAAGATCCGGATGTTCGGGAAAAGAACGGCAAGCCCAGAAAAGGCACCGTAACCCTGTCCGCTGAACAGGAAGGCGATCATATCCTGCTGTCGATCTCCGACGATGGTGCCGGCATGGATCCGGAGGTGCTGCGTCGCAAGGCCGTTGAAAAGGGTGTTTATGACGAAGATGCCGCCGCGCGACTGACTGATAGCGAGTGCTACAACCTGATCCTGGCCGCCGGTTTTTCCACCAAGGACCAGATTTCCGATGTATCCGGTCGCGGTGTGGGCATGGACGTGGTGAAAACCAAGATCAGCCAGCTCAACGGCCAGATCAACATCGAATCCGTCAAGGGCAAGGGCTCCGATATCATCATCAAGGTGCCGCTGACCCTGGCGATCATGCCGACCCTAATGATCATGCTGGGCGATCAGTCCTTCGCCCTGCCACTGGTTAATGTGGTGGAGATCTTCCACCTGGATCTGACCAAGACCAACATTGTCGATGGCAAGGAATGCATTGTTGTACGCGAGAAAGTGTTCCCGCTGTTCCACGTCAAGCGCTGGCTGGTGCCGGCTGCGGCCGGCCAGGAGGAACCGAAAGACGCCCACGTGGTGATTGTCGCCATGGGTACCCGGCAGGTAGGCTTCGTGGTTGACCAGCTGATCGGCCAGGAAGAGGTGGTGATCAAACCGCTCGGTCGTGCCCTGCAGGGCACGCCGGGCATGGCCGGTGCCACCATCACTGGTGACGGGCGAATCGCGTTGATTATTGATGTACCCAGCCTTCTGCATCATTACGGCTGACCCCGACAGGCAGAGGTCCGGGATTTTTTAGGAGAAATGGATGACAGTTTCTGTCCTGGTCGTTGACGATTCAGGTTTCTTCCGCAGGCGGCTAAAAGAAATACTCACGGCATCCGGCCAGATCAAAGTGGTCGGAACCGCCTCCAATGGTCGCGAGGGTGTGGAACTGGCTGAGAAGCTTCGGCCGGATGTGATCACCATGGACTACGAAATGCCGGTCATGGACGGCATTTCGGCGGTTCGTGAAATCATGAAAAAGTGCCCCGCGCCAGTCCTGATGTTTTCCTCGCTGACTTACGAAGGCGCCCGGGTAACGCTGGATGCGCTGGAAGCCGGGGCGGTGGATTTCCTGCCCAAGAATTTCGAGGAAATTGCCCGGGACAGCAGCCAGCTGCAGAAAATTCTGATCCAGCGGGTAATGGATGTCAGTGGCAGCCGTCCGGGGATGAAAACCCCGCCGCCCTCCAGGCCATCGCCGTCGCAGGCAACGCCGGCCCGCCCGGAGCCCCGGCAGCCAGCCCAGCCGTCGCGCCCGGCGCGTTCACCCCAGCGCCCGTCACCGAAGGCTGCCGAGCCGGCCAGAAAGCCCGAGCCAGAACCGGAAACGCCGCACCGCGCCGGCCCGAAAACGCCCACCAAACATTATCAGGTGGTGGCCATCGGTACTTCCACCGGCGGCCCGGTGGCCCTGCAGAAAGTGCTGACCGAGTTGCCGGCCTCGTTCCCCGCGCCCATCGTGCTGGTACAGCACATGCCGGCGAGCTTTACCCCGGCTTTTGCCGAGCGACTGAACCGGCTGTGCAAGATTCAGGTGCGCCAGGCCGAGGACGGCGACATGTTGCGCCCCGGCCTGGCCCTGCTGGCGCCGGGTGGTAAACAGATGATGATCGAAAATCGCGGCGGACAGGGCCGGGTGCGTATCCTGGCCAGCGATGAGCGGCTTAACTACAAGCCCTGCGTGGACGTGACCTTCGGTTCCCTGGCTCGCAGTTTTCCGGGCAAGACCCTGGGCGTGATCCTGACTGGCATGGGCGCCGACGGTAAAGATGGCTGCCGCCTTATGAAACAGACCGGCTCAGTCATCTGGTCCCAGGACGAGAAAACCTCGGTGATCTACGGTATGCCCATGGCCGTGGCGCGCGCCGGGTTGAGTGACGAGATTCTGCCGCTGCAGGACGTTGGCCCGAGACTGGTCGAAGGCGTGAGCTGATGGATGTCCTCAGCCTGCTCGGTATTACCCTGGCAGTGGTTGCCATCCTGGGTGGCAACGTGCTGGAGGGCGGTGCCCTGAGCTCGCTGTTTAATGGCCCCGCCGCCCTGATTGTCATTGGCGGCACCCTGGCCGCCACGATTCTGCAAACCTCCTGGCCGACTCTCAAGCGTGCTTTTGTGCAAGTACGTTGGGTGTTCGTACCGCCCTATGTGTCCATGGAAGACGGTATTGGCAAGGTCATTGACTGGAGTGTAAAGGCCCGCAAGCAAGGCCTGCTTGGCCTGGAGGGCATGTCCGAGCGGGAGCCGGAAAACTTTGCCCGCAAGGGCCTGCAGCTGCTGGTTGACGGCGCCGAGCCGGAAGCCATCCGCAGCATTCTGGAAGTGGACCTGGATGCCCGTGAACAGCGGGATATTGAAGCTGCCCGGGTGTATGAAGCCATGGGTGGTTATTCCCCCACCATCGGCATTATCGGTGCGGTCATGGGGCTGATCCAGGTCATGACCAACCTGGAAAACCCCGAATCCCTGGGCAGTGGCATTGCCACGGCGTTTGTTGCCACCATCTACGGGGTGGCGTTGGCGAACCTGCTGTTTTTCCCCGTGGCCAACAAACTGAGAGGTATTGTTGGTGAACGTACCCGCTACGAAGACATGATGATCGACGGCATCATCGCCATTGCCGAAGGCGAGAACCCCAAATCCATCGAGCTAAGGCTGCGGGGCTTCCTGCAGTAACCGGGGGTAACAGCCTATGCGCCGGCGCCGACAACCACCGGAAGAGCTGCACAACAAGGAACGCTGGCTGATTTCCTACGCGGATTTCATCACGCTGCTGTTTGCCTTTTTTGTGGTGATGTACTCGGTGTCCTCGGTTAATGAAGGCAAATACAAGGTGCTCTCGGACACCTTTACCGGCGTGTTCAACGCACCCCAGCGTTCGCTCCAACCCATCCCCATTGGCGACAACCCGGTTGCTCCCGCGCCACTGGATGCCTCTGAAACCGCAGAGAGTACAGAGGAGCCCGCCGAGGATCAGGCGCAAATGCCCGAGCTGGACACCCAGCAGAGGGCTCAGGTGCTGCAAACCATGGCCAACCAGCTTGAGCTTGAGTTTGACGAGTTGATCGATCAGGGCGTGGTCACCCTGGAAGCCAGCGACCAGTGGCTGGAGCTAAATCTGCCCAACAGCATGTTGTTTGGCAGTGGCGATGCCGAACCCCATTACGATGCCTTCGAGGTGATGGAAAAAATCGCCACGGTTATTGTTGACCGTGACAACGCGGTGAAAGTGGAAGGCTTTACCGACAATCAACCCATTCGCACCGGCCGCTTTCCGTCTAACTGGGAGTTGTCCGCCGCAAGGGCCGCTGCGGTGGTTCGCATGCTGACCATGGAAGGCGTTGAGCCCGAACGTCTGGCAGCGGTGGGTTACGGGCAATATCAGCCGGTGGCCAGAAACGATACCGAAGAGGGCCGACGGCGCAATCGGCGTGTGGTGTTAATGATCTCCCGCGACGCCAGTATACGCGGGGCCATGCGTTAGTAATTCGCGGCTCAGCGCCATTCGGGTAACTGCCAACTTGTCGGCATCGGCTAATTTGGCATACTTCGTGTATCACTCCTGAACTGAATACAGTGAAACGGCAAAGAATTGCCGCGACGGGCCGTTTGCGCGGTCAAGTTGCGAGCCTGACTGCCGTTAACAATCATGCCGGCGGTTATCAATGTGCCGTGCCGATCCGTAGGTGGAGTAACAAGAGTGCGAATCTGGGCCGTAGCGAATCAGAAAGGTGGTGTCGGAAAAACAACCTCTGTGGTTGCTCTTGGTGGTTTGTTGGCCGAGCAGGGCAAGCGTGTGCTGGTGGTTGATCTGGATCCGCATGGGTCGCTCACCACCTGGTTCGGCTACGACCCGGATGCCATCGCTCACAGTGTATTTGACCTTTTCCAGCACGAGGGCAAGGTGCCCGAAGGTTTGCCAGCGCAGCTGCTGACTGACACCGGTTGTCCGAACCTGTCGTTGCTGCCGGCCAGCACCGCGCTGGCAACGCTTGAGCGCAAAATGGTCGGCGTGGGCGGCATGGGGCTGATTATTTCACGGTCACTGGCCCAGTTGTGGGACGATTTCGATTACGTGATTCTGGACAATACTCCGTCGCTTGGTGTGTTGATGGTCAATGCCCTGGCGGCCGCCCAGCACCTGATCATTCCCGTGCAAACCGAATATCTGGCGATCAAGGGCCTTGAGCGTATGCTGCATACCCTGCAAATGATCATGCGTTCCCAGAAGAACCAGCTGTCTTACACCATCGTACCCACGTTGTACGATCGCCGTACCCAGGCCTCGGTCAAGAGTCTGAATTTGCTGCGCAAAACTTATACCGAAAGTCTCTGGCGTTTTGCCATCCCGGTGGATACCAAATTCCGGGATGCCAGCCAGCAAGGCCTGATTCCTTCGGCGGTGGATGCCGGCACCCATGGCGTGAGAGCCTATAGTCATCTGCTTGAAGACCTCCTGAAGCGCACTGAAACGCTCAAGGAGCCGAATGATGGCTGACAACCGAGCAGCTGACAAAAAAATGACACAGCTGGCGGAGCCGGAAGCGGCCATCGCCAGCTATCTGGACGAGCTGTTGCATACGGCCACCAGCACCGCGCTGGCGGAAGAGCAACCGGTTCGGACCGAGACAAAAACAGAAACCAAAACCGAGACCAAAGCCGACTCGCCGGAGCGGCCACCGTCGGAGGTGAAGCGCGAGCCCAGGCCGGTACGAGAGCGGCGGGTTACCCGTGTGAAACCGGCGATCCGGGAGAAGGTGGATGTAGCCACCGAGCAAAAAGCCGCGCCCAAAGAGGAAACGGTTCGGCAGGTGGAAACCCCGGTCGCTGAACCGGCGCCGGCGACGGAACCCCAGCCGGCGGTAGCAGAACCGTCGGATCGGCCGGACTGGTCTGATCAGCCGTTTGAGTGCCTGATCTTTACCGTGGCGGGCCTGAAACTGGCGGTGCCTCTGGTTTTGCTGGGTGCGATACACAAGCTGGAAAGTGACGACGAAATCCGCCCCATTCCCGGTAGCCCGCGCTGGTATATGGGGATTCGCCCGGACCGGGATCAGAACCTGCGAGTGGTGGACAGCGCAGAATGGATCATGGCCGGCCGGGTTCCGGCCGAGGCCCGGGATAATTACCGCTTTGTAATCCGTCTGGACGACAGCGAGTGGGGGTTGGCCTGCGACGAGGTGGCGCAGTCGTTCACCCTCAAGCCAGACGAGGTGCGCTGGCGCACCGGTCGCAGCAAGCGACCCTGGCTGGCCGGCACCGTGGTGGATCACATGTGCGCCCTGATAGACGTGCGCGCCATGGCGCAATTGCTGGTGCGCGCTGAACGCGAACACCACCTGGACCTGAGCTGATCAGGCCAGTTACCGAATGAAACCGTGCAAGACTGGCACGGTTTGTGCCCTTAACTATAGTATTGGGCACTGATGATGAATTTTTGACGATCAGGTTGCCCGCCGGGCAGCCGAGTAAGGAGAGAGCGATATGGCATCCCCGAGCGGACAGCAAAATCAGGCCCAGGATGATCAGGTACTGCAGTACGTGACCTTCCGTCTGGATGACGAAACCTATGGCATTGATGTCATGCAGATCCAGGAAGTACTGAGGTACACCGAGATCGCACCCGTACCCGGCGCACCGGATTACGTGCTGGGCATCATCAACCTGCGGGGCAACGTGGTGACAGTGATCGACACCCGCCGCAGGTTCGGGCTGGCAGACGCGGAAATTACCGACGCCACCCGTATTGTGGTGATGGAATCGTCCAGCCAGGTGATGGGTATTCTGGTGGACTCGGTGGCCGAGGTGGTTTACCTCAAGGCCAGTGAAATTGAAACGGCCCCGAATGTCGGCAATGAAGAAAGCGCCAAATTCATTCAGGGTGTATGCAACAAGAACGGCGAGCTGATTATTCTCGTCGAATTCGACAAGATGCTGTCAGACCAGGAGTGGGCTGAAATTGCATCACTGTAAGGTTCGCCCTGCAGTGTTTGTGACGGACGTCCACCGAGGGTCAACAACCAACGGAGACGTCCATTATGAGCTTTGCCATTCCTTCCTGGCTCCCGTGGGGCCTTACCGCGTTCGCTCTGGGTCTGGTTCTGGTGCAGGGCTTTATTCACGGCCGGCGCATTCGTTCGCTGCAGGCGAACGTGAAAGAGCGATGCGACACCCTTGGCCGTGAGCTGCATGCCACTACCAGTGGCAGCATGGGTGTTGGCCAGCGGCTGGTGGCCTGTGAGCGTCAGTTGCACGAACTGCGTAACGCTCTGGACGAAATGCGCCAGAACGACCCGCTGCGAATTTCCTACGACGAGGCCGCAAGGCTGGTTGATCTCGGCGCCGATATCGACGATCTTATGGATACCTGTGGAATTTCCCGCCCGGAGGCGGAGCTGGTGTCAGCTCTGAAAAAACGCCAGGCGGCCTGATTCCCGTTTTTCGAGCAGCTACGGACGCCGCTGAACGAAAGCCATATGCCCGAGGGCCGAAGCGGCCCTCCTTGCTGTCGCCCGCCATGATTTTGTCGCCGGGAAGGATATTACCCATTCCATCACCGGCCATTCCATTCCCCGCCAGGAAACCGTTCATCATCTGTTGGGCCTGATGCCGGAAATCGAGCCGGATCAGGTGGTCATGCACGTGGGTGGTGGCTCAGGCTATCTGACCGCCGTGCTTGGTCAGCTTGCTCATCGAGTGATCTATGTAGACCGGAACCCGGTTTTGCTGGAGGCCGCCCGGGAACGTTTTTTCCGCTTTGGTATGCACAACATTGACGCGCTGGCGGCCGACGCGAGCAAGGGCGTGAAACTTGATGAGCCCTGTGATCTGGTATTGTGTACCACCTTTTTGCCATCTCCCAATCCGTTAGTGGCGAACCTGCGCGAAGGTGGCACTCTGGTGTGCCTGGAAGGCCGTGCCGGGCCGGTTCCAAGCGTAGCCATGTACCGGCGTAGGGGCGCCAGGCTGGAGCGGGTAAAAACCCTTGGTTGGGTGGACTTCAACCGCAATGCCGGCCAAATCCTGATTGACCTCGGCCTGATCACCGAAACCGACCTGGTCCGGGCCCGGGCCGAAGCCGCCAGCCGAAACGAGCGGGTGCTGGATGTACTGCGCCGATCACTGAACATGGAAGAGATTGAGCTTTACCGCTCGCTGGCGCAGCAACGGGGGCTGGCGTTCTCGGATTCCGAGGAAGTGCTGAACAACCTTAACGCCGAGCTGTTCCGGCGCTTTTCCCGCACCTTTCTGGATTTATCCCGGATGATCCCGGTGCGGGAGGAAGACAGTACCCTGACGGTGGTAACCGACGATCCGGACGCGCGCACCGATCAGCTGGAAAGGCTGACACCCCAGCACCGGATCGTCTGCGTACTGGTGACCCCGACGGATTTCCGTCGCATCTGGTCGGCGCTGGATCTGACCGTCAAGGGCAGCCGCTTTGTCGCCGAACAGAACACCACGCCGAAGGCCGGGGACGAACCGGAAAAAGGCAGCAAGGACCTGTTTGGCCAGGACATCAACAAGCACATCAGTCCCTATCTGGTTTCGGTTTACGAAGCCATCCTGCTGGATGCCGTGGGCGAGAAGGCCAGCGATATTCACATCGAGCAATACGAAGGCCGGGTCCGTATCCGCCTGCGGGTTGACGGTGACCTGCATGACCTTCCCCAGTACCAGCTCTCGGACCGGGAAATCCGTGGTGTTATCAACGTGATCAAACTGCGGGCGGAGCTGAACATTGCCGAGCACCGCTTACCTCAGGGTGGCCGCTCGCGTCTGCAACTGGGCGATACCACCTACGACCTGCGCATACAGACCCAACCCTCGCTGCACGGCGAAAATGCCATTATCCGCTTGTTGCCGCAAACCGGCCGGGCCATGACCATTGCCGAGTTGGGCATGTCCAAGGCGGTGGGCAGCCGTTACCAGCGCCTGTTGGACAACCCGGCCGGCCTGGTGCTGGTAGTGGGGCCGACCGGCTCCGGTAAATCAACCACGCTTTATGCCGGCCTGCAGACTCTGGCCGATGACGGCCGCCGAAAGGTGATTACCGTCGAGGACCCGATCGAGTATTCCATCGACAACATTCAGCAGACCCGGGTGCGTTCGGAAATCGGTTTCAGTTTTGGCGATGCCATGCGGGCCTTCGTGCGGGAAGACCCGGACGTGATCCTGGTGGGCGAAATCCGTGATCAGGAGACCGCGTTGGAAGCCATTCGTGCGTCCCAGACCGGTCACGTGGTGCTTTCTACCCTGCATTGTAACGACGCGGTGGACTCCCTGCAGCGGCTATACGACCTGGGCATTCACCCCAACTCCATCGCCGGCGAACTGCTGGCGGCGGCGGTCTCCGGTAACTCCACTTTGACACTTCAGGGTGGCGCCATCAGCGAAGTCAGCCAGTTGTTGTACAGCTGGAATCAGGCGCTGCTGCAGAGTGAGGGCCCCAGCCGCCGGGCGCTGATACCGACACCACTGCTGCGGGGCATGATGGAAGGCCGGCTGGTCCGGTTCGAGGAAATCGCCCGCTGCCCTCAGGCCTTGCAGGATGCCATGTTGTCGGTGCTGTCCGACAGGGTGGTGGTGATTCCGGAGCTGGACGGTGATGACAGTCTTGTTCTGGCGCGGGAAGGCTTCAACCTGGTGGCCACCTCCAACAGCGTGGATGAAGGGGTTCATGCCATGAGTGCCGCCCTTAAGCGGCGCATGGATTTTGAGGAAATTCGCCCGATCCGCAACCTGAGTGACGAACTGGAAGTGGTTCGGCGAGAAGTGGTCCGTGCCAACCGGCAAGCTGGCATTGAGGTTAAACCGGATGAGGCGGTTATCGAGGTGTTGGTCACTATGTTCCACGAGTTGCGCAACGGCCAGACACTGGATGGCCGAAGTACCGATCGTCTGGCCGGCGCCGCGTTATCCACCGCCGAAGCGGTGTCGGTGGCCCACGCTGCCAGCCTTAACGCCTGGTACTATGGCGATGGCGCAATGACGATTGAACACCTGATGCATCACGTTATTGGCTCGGCGCTGAAAGACCAGCCCGAGGATCGCCGGCGCCTGAAGCATTATTTTGACACGGCCCTGGCTCCACGCCAGGGCGAACACTGGCAGCAGGCCTGGCGGTTGCGCTCACTGATCCAGTGAACCGTCGCCGGAGCGGGCATCGCCCGGTGTCTTGCCCCGGATGTGAAAGGCAAAGGCCAGGATTTCGGCAATCACCCGGTACAGCTCCTCGGGAATTTCATCGTTCAGCGATAGGCGGGCCAGAATGCCGGCCAGCTCCGGATTCTCGTACAGGGGCACTTCGTGTTCCCGGGCAATGCTGATAATCTCCTCCGCCAGCTCCCAGGTGCCGGTGGCGGAAATCACCGGGGCCCGTTCGCCATCGTACTTCAGTGCCACCGCCGAAGGTACGCGGTTTTCGGATTCTTCCTGATTCATGCCTTGGTATCCACCAGTCGATGTTCCAGTCGTGTCTGGGTTTGCGGCGGTGTGCCTCGCCTGCAGTCCAGGCCGTCCACTTCCAGGCCCAGGTCGGTCAGGCTCTGGCGTAGCAAGGGGAGTTCTGCGTGTACCTGCCGCAAGGTGTCCTGCTGCTCCGCCCAGACCTGGGCGCTGACCGCCGGGTAACGGAAGCTCACCTCGAAATGTAGCGGGCCGGCGTGATCCAGGTCCATCGACAGAGTCAGCCGCCACTCGCTGATGTTGGCCCGGCCGGGCGCGCGGTTTTCCTGCTCCGGCTGGTCGTATTGTTCGATGCGAACCTGGGCAATTTTCGGCTCCTGCTGCGGCGTTAGCCAGGGCAGCTCGATCAGCTGGGTGCTCACCGGTGTACCGGGTTCGGCACCGGCTCGCGCGGTGAGCGTCTGGCTGTGCAGCTGGTTCACGGTAATGCGGTTGAGCATGCCGGCCAGCAGGCGCAGCATTTGCCCGGTATTGGCCGGCTCACTGGAAGCGGGCTGGACGGCCGGCGTGGCGGTTTGCGGAAATTGCAGGGGGGCCAGCTGGAATTCCGGGCTGGCGGTGGGTGTCAGCCGGTTGAAGTGCGCGCCGTCCTGGTTCTGGCTGGCCAGCAGACCCGTGACCAGTCGCGCCAGCGCCAGTTTCAGGTCATTCGGCGCCGGAGTGCTTTGGCCGGTTTGCAGCAGCCGGGATTCGGCGAACACGCCGCTTTCAGACAACCATTGTTTCACCTGGCCGGGCGCGCCCTCGGTCTTGCCGGTGCCGGGCGGCAGGGCGTCGGCTTTGGGGAGCCGGTTGAGCAGGTTCTCCAGCGCTTGTTGAGCACCGGACGGTAGCGGCTGGACAGTGGTGGAGCCGGGTAGCTGGCCGGGCTGGGTGGTGGGCCGAATGCCGGTGGTCAGGGTCTGCGCCAGTTGCGCCAGGCCGGATTGCAGGTTTTGCTGCCAGGGCAGGCGCTGGGCCAGGGCGCGCGCCACGGAACTTTCCAGGCTGGCCTGGTTGCTCGCCAGTTTGCCGATCAGTTGCAGTTCGTTGTTGGCCCGCATGACCTTGATCAGATCACCGGCGGTGAATTCGGGAGGCTTGTTGCCGGTGTTTACCGACAGCGTGCGGCCCTTGATTTCCAGCAACAGTTCATGGCCACCGCCTTTTTGCTGCAGCACCTCGGCCACCTTGGCCAAGGTGGTTTCCCGGTTGGCCAGCTGCAGTTGTGCCAGTTGCTGGCGGGCGGTCAGGGCAGGGTCAATGCGCCCGCCACTGTCGGCCGCTGCCTGCAGCCGGGCGCGGGCCATGCCCTCGGCCTGGCGGGCAGTGAGTTCAGGGCTCTGGTTGCTGCTGGTAAGTCCGGTCGGGAGCTTCATGTGATTGATTTGATTTGGGGCACGAGTATTCCTGCAAGGCTTTCGTTATAATGGCCGCGCTGGCAACGAATGCCGTCATCCATGCACCCGATGCCTGCTGCGCATCCCTCGCTCTGAAGCGGAGCCCAGATGTCCGAGCCGTTACTACAGGCCGTTAATCTTGAGTGTGAACGTGACACCCGTCTGCTGTTCCACAACCTGTCTTTCTCCATAGTGCCCGGTACTGTTACCCGTGTCGAGGGGCCGAATGGCACCGGCAAAACCACTCTGTTGCGCATTCTGGCCGGCCTGAACGATGCCTTTTCCGGAGAATTGTTGTGGTGTGGGGAGCCCCGTTCGCATCAAAGAGAGTCTTTTCTCCGCAATACGCTTTATCTGGGGCACCGTCCCGGCATCAAACCGCTGCTGACGCCGATGGAAAATCTTCGGGCATTGATGGCCGGCCGGCGCAGGGTCGGCGATGACACATTGTCGCAGGCACTGGCCGGCACTGGTCTTGCCGGCTTCGAGCATGTACCTTGCCGCAACCTGTCCGCCGGCCAGCAACGGCGGGTGGCCCTGGCACGGCTTTTGATCGCCGACGAGCCCCTGTGGTTGCTCGACGAGGTGTTTACCGCCATTGATGCCGGTGGTGTCAATGCTATCGAATCATTACTTCAGCAGCGAGCCAGCGAAGGCGGGGCGGTGCTGGTGACCACCCACCATGATCTGCGGTTGCCCGGTATGCAACGCATTGTTCTGGGCGGAGGTGAAACGGATGACAACTGATGTCCGGCCGGTGCTTAAACCGGTCGAGAGTGGTGTCGGATTGGGCGCGGCCATGGTGGCGGTGTTCATGCGTGACCTGCGGGTGGCGTTTCGTCAGCGCCAGGATCTGCTCAATCCCCTGCTATTTTTTGTCATGGTGGTAACCCTTTTCCCCCTCGGGGTTAGCCCGGAAGTGGAATTTCTTCGCCAGTCCGGTGCCGGTATTCTATGGGTGGCGGCCTTGCTGTCGGTGTTGTTGTCCCTCGACCATCTGTTTCGCCATGATTTCGATGACGGCACACTGGAACAACTGGTGCTGCAGCCACAGCCACTGTTCGCCCTGGTGTTGGCCAAGACCGTGGCGCACTGGATTCTGACCGGCTTGCCGCTGGTGGTGCTGACACCGGTGCTTGGCATTATGGTGCACCTGGACGGGAACTCCATTGCGGTTTTGTGTCTAACGCTGCTGATCGGCACCCCGGTACTGAGTTTGATCGGTTCGATTGGCGCGGCACTGACGCTGGGGTTGCGTTCGGCTGGCGTGCTCTTGTCACTGCTGATTATTCCGCTGTACATTCCTGTGCTGATTTTCGGTACGGGAACGGTGGCGGCGGCGTCTGAAGGTTCGCCGGTGGCCGGCTACCTGGCATTAATGGGGGCATTTCTGGTTTTGGCGGTGACCCTGGCGCCTTTCGCCTCGGCGGCGGCCCTGAAAATCAGTCTGTCCAACAGCTGACCGGCCTTCAGAGCCCGGCAATAACGAAGAGTAAAAACGAGACGGTGACCAACTGATGTGGCAATTTTTTCATAAGCTGGGTTCTCCCAAATGGTTTTACGGGATCGCAACCCGCTTCATGCCGTGGCTGCTGGCTTCCGGCCTGCTGTTGCTGGGCGGCGGGCTGGTATGGGGGCTGGGTTTTGCTCCTCAGGATTATCTCCAGGGCAATAGCTACCGGATTATTTTCATCCACGTGCCGACCGCGTTCCTGGCGCAATCCATGTACATCATGATGGCAGTGGCCGCCGTGGTGACTCTGGTCTGGCGCATGAAACTGGCCGATGTGTTTGTCAAAGCC
The DNA here is from genome assembly GCA_013393545.1 of Alteromonadaceae bacterium. The sequence continues at coordinate 25,219 of JABXHG010000124.1, forward strand.
GTGGCGCCCGTGGGTCTGGTGTTCACTTTTCTGTCGCTGTTTACCGGCGCTGTCTGGGGTAAGCCCACCTGGGGGACCTGGTGGGTCTGGGATGCGCGGCTGACATCCATGCTCATTCTTCTGTTCCTCTATGGCGGTGTCATTGCCCTGGATCGGGCGATCAATGACGAAAAATCCGCCGCCCGTGCCGTGGCCGTGCTGGTACTGGTAGGGGTAGTGAATATACCGATCATCAAATACTCCGTGGACTGGTGGAATACCCTGCATCAGCCGGCCACGTTCAAGCTGACCGAGAAGCCGTCCATGCCGATGGAAATGTGGGTGCCCCTGTTGTTGTCCGTGCTGGGGCTATATCTGCTGTTTGGCTGGCTAGCCTGTTTGCGGATGAAAACCGAAATTCTGGTGCGGGAACAGAAAACCCGCTGGGTAAAAGATCTGGTCATGGCGGGGAGGGGCTGATCCATGGCATTCGACTCGTTTTCAGCATTTATCGCGATGGAAGGCCACGGCCCTTATGTCTGGTCCTGCTACGCGGTGTTTTTTATTCTGGTTGCCGGCATGATGATCTGGTCGGCCAGGCGCAACCGGGCAGTTATTGAAGGGTGTAGGCGTCGATTTGACCGACAGCAGGGAACTTCCGGCAAGGATGCCAGACCAACAGCGTCGGCGACCTTCACCCGAGTAGAAGTTTCCCAGGACTGACAGGCGGTACCTCATGCATCCGATTCGAAAAAAACGACTGACCATGGTGCTGTTTCTCGTGGCAGGCCTTGCCATTGCGGTAGCGTTGACCACCTATGCCTTGCGCCAGAACATCAACCTGTTCTACGACCCGACCGAAATTGCCGCCGGTAACGCGCCGAAGGATGTGCGTATTCGCGCCGGCGGCATGGTGGAAGCCGGCAGTGTGCAGAGGGCTGAAGACTCCCTGAAGGTGCAGTTCCGGGTAACCGACTACTCTGCCTCCGTGCCGGTTCAGTATGACGGCATTTTGCCGGACCTGTTTGCCGAGGGCCAAGGCGTGGTTGCCATGGGTCGGTTGAATGCCGAAGGCTTGTTCGTGGCGGACCAGGTGCTGGCCAAGCATGATGAAAACTACATGCCGCCGGAAGTGGCCGAGTCCCTGGAACGGGCCGAGAAGCGCAAGGCTGATGCGGAAAAAGCCGCACAAAGCGCCTCCTACTGATTACTTAACTCATTTTGACCCTGGAGAAGCCTGATGTTTCCGGAACTCGGACAGCTTGCACTGATCCTGGCGCTGTTGTTGGCAGTGCTCCTATCCGTTGTGCCGCTGGCAGGGGCGCTGACCGGGCGTGACAGCCTGCAGGCGTTCGCACGGCCACTGGCCTCCGGCGTTTTCGTGTTCACCGGCCTGGCCTTCGCCATTCTGACACACGCTTTCCTGGTGGATGACTTCTCGGTGGCCTACGTGGCCAACAACTCCAACAGCATGCTGCCCTGGTACTACAAATTCAGTGCGGTCTGGGGCGGGCATGAAGGCTCGCTGTTGCTGTGGATTCTGATGTTGGCCGGCTGGATTCTGGCCGTCGCCATTTTCAGCCGCAAGCTGCCGCCGGTGATGATCTCCCAGGTGCTGTCGGTACTGGGTATGGTGACGGTTGGCTTCATGTTGTTCATCATCATGACATCCAACCCGTTTGACCGAACCCTGCCCAATATCCCCGCCGACGGCCGGGATCTGAACCCACTGCTTCAGGATATTGGCCTGATCATTCACCCGCCCATGCTGTATATGGGCTATGTGGGCTTCTCGGTGGTTTTCGCTTTCGCCATTGCGGCCCTGATTAACGGCCGGCTCGATGCCGCCTGGGCGCGCTGGTCACGGCCCTGGACCACCGTGGCCTGGTCGTTCCTGACCATTGGTATCGCTCTGGGCAGTTGGTGGGCCTATTACGAGCTTGTCTGGTGTGTCTGGTGGTTCTTGGTTCCGGTTGAAAACGCCTCCCTTCTTCCTTGCTTATCCTGTACTGCTCTTATCCATTCCCTTCCCTTCACCCCCCAACCCGCTTTTTTCCATCCCTTGACCTTCCTTTTTTCCATTACCCCTTTTTCCTTTTCCCCTCTCGTTCCCTTCCCTTTTCCTTTCTTCCTTTTTACCCCTCT
>JABXHG010000125.1 GCA_013393545.1 Alteromonadaceae bacterium
GTGGGAATGAAGGAGGGGGAGAATGAGGAGTGAGGGGGGGAGGATGCGGGAAGGAGGGAGGGATCAGAGGAGGCTATGGGAACAGAGGGGGGTTGGGGGTCGAAGTAGTGGTTCAGGCGGGTAGGGGATTTGCGAGTATGACAGAGTTTACTGTCTGAGATAACAATATAGGATACGGGAAGAAAAGCACCAATTCGGCGGCACAGCTGGCGAAAGGGGCGGTCGGTCACGCCGGCCATGGGCGCAACGATCAAGGGGTTGGGCAGCGTATAGGGCCCGATTTTTGCCGTTGGCAACATGGTTAGAATCCGTGTCACTGGAGGTGAAGCAAGCATCGGATGAGGGCGGCTGATCAAATTATGACCGGCCCGGGATCCGAAGGGCGCTAATAATACCGCCGGGGGCAAAGTGATTGAAGGGGCGGGAGCCTGAAAAAGTTGATTATTTTTCGTGCTTTCTGGTTGACTTTTGCGCTGTCAACCATTGCCCGCCGGGTCGGTTGCTGCCGTTCAGCCGGCCCAGGGGCGGAAACTGAGGTTGTAATTGACCGCATCGCGGCCCGGGTCGCGGATGGTGATGGCAATCCGGACCGGCGTGTCTTTGGGCAACAGTGCCGGTTCCGGGGCCTGTTCAGCCAGGTACTCATCCGGCGTGAAGGTGCTTTGGGCCACGACATCGCCGTTGAGGTTGGAGAAGGTGAGGGCGATGGCCGGGTAGGGCTGCTCGAAACCGGCTCGGTTAACCATGACCGCATCCACGATCAGCTGGCTGCGGTTGTCAGGGTTGGTGCGCACCACCAGTTTGCGGCTCTCAATGGCCTGCACGTTGACCAGCGGTTGGAGCTCACAGCCGGCCAGTTCACAGGCTTGCTCATAAAAAGGGCGCAGCTGGGGGATAGCGGCCAGTCGATCAAACTGGAACCAGGTGACCTGGGCAATCAGCAAGCCCAGCAGGGCGAGAATGGCGAGGCTCCAGACGGCCTTGCGTAAACGGCCACTACCACCGGACACTGCCACCGGTTCGTGACGAAGATTCCGGTACAGGTCGGCGGAGTTATCCGGGTGTTCCGGTTCTGGCTGTTCTTGAGGCTGGCTTTTGCTTTTTGACGGCGGTTGTTGGGCTGAAGGCTCTTTACTAGCTGATGGCTCTCTATGGGCTGAGGGCTCTGGACTGCTGAGTCGCTCGTCTTCGGTGGCGCTCAGCGAAAGATCGTTAAAGTCGGGATCCGGTTCCGGTTTGGCGTCCAGGCTGTTGGCTGTCAGCTCCTCGGGATCTTCTGGTGAGGACTGTGCCGGCTTTTTGTACGCTTCTTCGCTCTCGTGTTCATCCTCTTGCAGGATGGCTTCGGCCCAGCTTTCGTCATCGTTGTTCGTGGGTTCTTCGGGCTCGTCGGCGCTAAAGCCTGGCTTTTGACCCTGGTCGAAATCGCGAAAGCTGTCGCTCAGTTCGTCTTCGGAAAAGGTCAGTTTGCCGCCGGTGTAGTGGCGTTCGGTGGCATCTTCTTCGGGGTTGTCCTCGAACACCAGGTCTTCATCGTCGCTGGCTTCCGGCAGAACCTGGTGTTCAACGGCGTTGAACACGTGCATGCAGTTGCCGCAACGCACTTTGCCCGCGGCCACGCTGAGTTGCTCCTCCGTTACTCGGAAACGGGTATCGCACTGGGGGCATTGGGTCTGCAGGCTGCTCTGGGTCATGCTTCTTTCCTGAAAGCTTGAGGGTACTCCCGCAGCAGTTTAGACATAACCGGGTGAGTCGTCACCCGGTTTTGCGGCGTCCTGTGAGGCGTATCCATTCTTCTTTCTGTTCGGGTTCGTCCATGATGAACCAGGGCTCGTAGGCCTCCATGACCTCCCGTGCCTGGTTAAAGAGAATGCCGGACAGCACCAGATCACCGCCGGGGCGGGTCAGTTCCGCCAGGCGCGGCGCCAGCCCAATCAATGGCTGGGCCAGGATGTTGGCCAGCATGATGTCGGCCCGGGTGTCCGGATCGTCGCCCGGCAGGTACAGGTCCAGACGCTGGTCGGCCACCTCGTTGCGCCGGGCGTTTTCCCGGCTGGCCTCCAGGGCCTGTGGGTCCGTGTCCACGCCAATCACGTGCTCGGCGCCCAGCAACAGGGCGGCCAGGCCCAGGATGCCGGAGCCGCAGCCGTAGTCGGTCACCTGTTTTCCGGCAACTTCCTGACTGTCCAGCCACTCCAGGCACAAGGCCGTGGTGGGGTGGGTGCCGGTACCGAAGGCCAGACCGGGGTCCAGCATCAGGTTGGCGGCATCCGGGTCTGGCGCTTCGTGCCGGCGGGGTACAATCCACAGGCGCTCGCCGAACTTTATGGGCTGGAAGTCGTCCATCCAGGCCCGCTCCCAGTCCTTGTCTTCCACCAGGGTGACGTCGATTTCCGGCAGCTCCTGCTGAGTTTGCTGGTGCCAGGCATCTCGGATGTCGGCGCACAGTTGTTCAATATCGCAGCCGGACTGGAACAGCCCGGTTACGGTGGTCTGGTTCCACAGAGGCGTGGTGCCAGGGTCCGGCTCGAACAGGGGCTGGTCGGCGGCGTCTTCCATGGACACGGCGTCGGAACCCATTTCCATTAACAGGTCTTCCAGCTGATCGGCGGTATCCGGATCAGCTGGAATCTGGAGTTGTACCCAGGGCATATCAGTCCCGCATCAGGTTTTCGAGGTGGTGGATGGTGAAGTCGACTTGCTTGAAGCCGCCATCACGCAGCAGTTGCCTGTGCAGTGCCTGATTGGTCTTGATACCCTCGACCAGCATTTCATCCAGGGCGATCTTCATGCGACGACGGGCGATCTCGCGGTCGTCACCCCAGGTGATCAGCTTGGCGATCAGGGAGTCGTAGTACGGCGGTACCGAGTAGCCGCTGTACATGTGCGAATCCACGCGCACGCCATTGCCGCCGGGGGCATGGAAGTGGCTGATCTTGCCGGGGCTGGGCACGAAGGTTTTCGGATCTTCCGCGTTGATCCGGCATTCCATGGCGTGACCGGAGATGGTGATCTCGTCCTGGGTGTACTGCAGCTCTTCGCCGCTGGCGATGCGCAGTTGTTCGCGGACGATGTCCACGCCGGTAACCATTTCTGACACCGGGTGCTCCACCTGAACCCGGGTGTTCATCTCGATGAAATAGAACTCACCGTCCTGGTACAGGAACTCGAAGGTACCCGCGCCCACGTAACCGATCTTCTTGCAGGCATCCACGCAGGCCTGGAAAGTGCGCTGGCGGGATTCTTCGTTGATGTTCGGTGCCGGCGCTTCTTCGATCACCTTCTGGTTACGACGCTGCATGGAGCAGTCGCGGTCGCCCAGGTGAATAACGTTACCGTGCATGTCGGCCAGTACCTGGACTTCCACGTGGCGCGGCTTTTCCAGAAACTTTTCCAGGTACACGGTCGGGTCGCCGAAGGCGTTCTTGGCTTCGGTCTGGGTGATCTGGACGGCTTTGAGCAGGGCGGCTTCGGAATGCACCACCTGCATACCACGACCACCGCCACCGGAGGCGGCTTTGATCATCACCGGGTAACCGATTTCACGAGCGATCTTGAGGGTGCGCTCGTCGTCATCGGTCAGCGGGCCGTCGGAACCGGGCACGGTGGGAACACCGGCTTCTTTCATGGCTTCAATGGCGGAAACCTTGTTGCCCATCAGGCGAATGGTTTCGGCGCGCGGGCCAATGAAACGGAAACCGCTTTTCTCGACCTGCTCGGCGAAGTCGGCGTTTTCCGCCAGGAAACCGTAACCCGGGTGAATACCCATGGAGTCGGTGACTTCTGCCGCGCTGATGATGGTCGGAATGTTGAGGTAGCTGTCAACCGGGCTGTTCGGGCCGATACACACGGATTCATCCGCCAGGCGAACGTGCATCAGTTCACGGTCAACCTGGGAGTGTACGGCAACGGTCTTGATGCCCAGTTCTTTGCACGCGCGGAGAATGCGCAGGGCAATCTCGCCGCGGTTTGCGATCAGAACTTTATCTAACATGGCCATGTTTCACATTCACCGAGTTCAGGAAATGACGACCATAGGCTGGTCAAATTCAACCGGCTGGCCATTCTCGACCAGAATTTCGGTGACGGGGCCGGATTTGTCGGCTTCGATCTGGTTCATCATCTTCATGGCTTCAACGATGCAGACAACGTCACCTTCCTTGACGGTCTGGCCAACTTCCACAAACGGGCTGGAAGTGGGAGACGGCGCACGGTAGAAGGTGCCAACCATCGGAGATTTCACGCTGTGGCCCGCCGGTGCGGCTGGCGCAGCTTCTGCCGCTGGCGCTTCGGCGGCAGCGGGTGCCGGAGCCGGTGCAGGCGCGGCCGGAGCGGCGTAATGAGCCATCTGCGGAGCCGGTGCGGCAACCTGTTCACGGCGGCGGGAAATGCGAACGGAGTCGTCGCCTTCCTGGATTTCCAGCTCTTCGACGTCTGACTCTTCAAGCAGTTCGATCAGTTTCTTGATTTTGCGAATATCCATAGCGGTTCCAGTCTCTTTGTCTCTGGTCTATCGGTGAATTCGTTGCAGGGCCGCCTGCAGGGCAAGATCATAGCCCTGGCTGCCCAGCCCGCAGATAACGCCCACGGCGATATCCGAAAAATAGGAGTGATGGCGGAAGGCTTCCCGCGCATGCACGTTGGAAAGATGTACTTCTATGAACGGGATGTTGGCGGCCAGCAGAGCGTCGCGCAGGGCAACGCTGGTGTGGGTGAAGGCGGCGGGATTGATAAGGATGAAATCCACGCCCTCGGCCCGGGCCTCGTGCACCCGTTCAATCAATTCGTACTCGGCATTGGATTGCAGGTGCAGCAGGTGATGGCCGGCGTCGGCGGCCTGGCTGCGCAGGCGATCGTCGATGTCTGCCAGGGTCTCATGGCCGTACACGTCCGGCTCACGGGTGCCGAGCATGTTGAGATTGGGACCATGAAGGACAAGTATGGTCGACATGACTGAACCTGTTTTTGTTGGTTTCCAGATGCGAGGTTACACAGCCACGGCGAGCTGTGCGATGACATTTCGTTGATGATGTCATTGTCGGCCAACTGTGACGCCCCCGATATTCGACATTGGTTTCATGAACGTCGTCTAATTGTCGCGTTTTTCACCTTAATTACAGGCAATTGTCACCTGATTCCGGCCATTGCCCTTGGATTTGTACAGCGCCCGGTCAGCCCTTTCGCACAGTGCCTGGGAACTTTCGCCAGGCTCCAGGCAGGCTACGCCGGAACTGAAGGTTACGGTGAACTCTCTTTCTCCGGCCTGGTGCAGAAGTCGGGAAAAACTTTCACGGATGCTGTCCAGAACCTGACGGGCGCCGTCCGGGCCGGTGCCGGTTAGTATGATGGCAAATTCTTCGCCGCCATAGCGGCCGATGTGATCGGTTTTTCGCAGACGCTGTTTCAGAAACATCGACAGATTGCGCAGGATGCGGTCGCCGATCGGGTGCCCGTAGGTGTCGTTTACCTTTTTAAAATAATCGATATCGAGCATGGCAAAACACAGCGGTTCGTCCTTGTGGCCGGCGCGTACAATCTCCTGCTCCAGCAGGTGCAGGGTGTGGGTGTGGTTGTAAAGGCCAGTCAGGCTGTCGCGGATCATCAGTGCCAGCAGTGAACGGGCGCGGCGACCACGGTTGTGCAGGGTGGCGATCAAGTGTTTCGGGTCAATGGGCTTGGTCAGGAAATCATCACCACCCAGGCTCATGGCCTGCAGCTGTTTGGTAACGTCTTCCTCGGCCGACAGGTAGATGATCGGTACGCTGTGGAACTTGTCCTGCTGACGGATCACGCGTGCGATTTCCATGCCGGTACAGCCGGGCATGTACATGTCCAGAATGATGATTTCCGGCGAGAAGTCCTCCAGCGCGTGAATGATCTCCATGGGGTCGGTGATGATGTGGGAAATCATGCCGGCCTTTTTCAGTACTGTCTCCATGTATTTGGCCTGAGCCCTGGAGTCATCCAGCACCAGCACCTTGTAGGGCTCGATGTTGTTGCCGTGGGTGTAGGCCTCGATTTTTTCGATCAGTTGCCCCGGATCGACCGCCGGGTAGAAAAATTCCTCACCGCCGCAGCGTGAAGCCCGCAGACGGGTTTCGATGCTGCCGTCGTCCTCACTGACGAAAATAATGGGGATCGGTGTTTCGTGTTGAGCCTGTAACCGCTCCACCATGGCAAGGCCGCCGTTGGGGCTGCCGGTAAACTCCACGTCCACCAGGATGGTTTCCGGCTTGTTCAGGGCGCAGGCTTGTATCAATTCCTCGGCGGAATGAAAGGCGGAAGCGCGAAAGCCGAAAAATTCCAGCTGGCGGATCAGGCGGGCCGCCAGTTCGCCGTTTGGCAAGGCGATATAGACGGGTGTGCGCCGATATTGTTGGGGTTCGGCGCCGTTTTCCGGATCGGTTTGCCGGCGGGTGGTGCAGCGCAGAGCAGCGAACCCTGTTTCAAGGTGTTCGGCAAGGGCGTCTGTCAGTGGTGATTCAGGGGGCCAGTCAGGCAGCGCCTGCAGAATTCGGGTGCCAGCGCTGGCGTGTTCGGCCATATCAAAACGCCCGGCGTAACGGACCAGTTTGTCGGTGGCGACTGCCAGCTCATCCCGCCAGGTGCTGGCTTGTGTCGGGTTGTCCTGAATTTTCTGCCAGGTGTCCAGTACCACCCGGGCCTGGGTGGTAACGCGACGGGCAAAATGCTGCCTGAGTTTTTCGTTCTGGCTTTCCTGTTTCATTACGCTACAGCCTGCCTCCTTTCAAACATGTCGCCGGGCCTGAGTGCGGGCTCAGGTCTTTTTGGAGCGACAACGAACCTTTTATTTGTTTATTTGTGTTGGTAAAGAAACTCCGATGATGCCCCGTAGAGTCTATAGTGTTTAGTGGTGTCGGCGCAGGCGGTTAACTGTAAATGTTTGTCAATTTTGCGCTCGATTGCTGATTTTTTGATCCGGGGCACAAAGCCATGGCAGGGAAATGCGGCTTCCAGTCAATTCGGCAGCAGGGGGTGATTACTCTGCAGTCACTGTTGCTGTTGTTCACGGGCGGCTTGCTGGTGGCGTTGCTGCTGGCGGTGTTCGCCGTCAGCTACGGGTACTTTCGCCATTATGTGGCGGATCAACTGGCGGCGCATGCCCGTGACGGCGCCACTGCCACAGGGTTGTCGCTGTCCAATGCCATTGATGGCGCCGACCCGGTCGCGGCCCGTTCTTTGATTGATGCCGTCTTTGACAGCGGCAAATACCTGTCGGTGGAATACCGCAATCATGAGGGCGCGGTCATTGCCGGGCGTACCATGGCCCTGCAACCCCGGCTGGCGCCGAACTGGTTCGTGGCACTGGCGGAATTGCCAGCACCGGCGGCCGAGGCCGAAGTGGTTCGGGGCTGGTCTCGGCTGGGCACGGTTCGGGTGGTGAGCCACCCAGGCCGGGCCTATGACGATTTGTGGCGCATCAGCCTGGGGCTGATGGCGGGGGTTCTGGTGATTGGCGGGCTGGGATTGGTGGCCCTGTATGGGCTGCTTCGGGTGCTTCTGCGTCCGCTTAAGGCGTTGGAAGCACAGGCTCAGGCGCTGAGCCAGCGCAATTTCCGCAAGCGCATCAAGCTACGCTCCACCCGTGAGCTGAACCGGGTAACCGAAGCCATGAACCGAATGGCGGACGATCTGGGATTTCTGTTTGAAGGCCAGGGCAAGCTGATCCAGCATTTGCGCCGGGTGAATAACGAGGATGCAATCACGGGCCTGGCCAGCCGGCAGGCCTTTGACCAGCGCTTGAAGGCTCAGGTGGAATCCGAGGAGAAAGCCGCTCCCGGCGTCCTGATTCTGTTGGGCCTGGGTTATTTTAATGACTACAACCGCGCTTATGGCCAACGTGAAGGCGATTACCTGCTAAGGGAGATGGCCGGCTGCCTCGGCGAATTCATCGCCCACCACCCGGAAGCGTTCACCGGCCGGCGTACCGGCGCCGAATTTGCGGTGTTTTTGCCGGGGGCGTCGATCAGTGATGCCCGGGCCTGGGCCCTGGCGCTGGTGGGGGATATGGAGCAGCGTTACCGCACCCTCGCCGCGCCGATGGATGCCGTGGTTCATGCCGGCCTGGCGTCGGCGCATGCGGGCGAAAACGTAAGGGAATTGTTGTCGACAGCGGACGAAGCTTTGTCAGCCGCTCGCCAGAAGGGCCCGTCCGGAGTTGATATCGCCGATACCGGGGCCACCCATCACCATGATCTGGAAGCCTGGCGTAACATCATCGCCAGCGCTCTGCGTACCCGCAGTCTGTCATTATGGCTTCAGCCCATGGTAGCCGGTGAAGACCGGCGTCTTGTTCACCATCAGGTATTTTCCCGTATTCGTGCCCCCGAGGGGGATCTGCGCGCGGCCCTGTTTGTGCCGGTTGCCGAAAAGCTTGGGTTAATCCAGGAGCTCGACCGGCTGCTGGTGACCGAGGTGTTGGCCTTGCTGGAAAATCATCCGGACCGGGTGGTGGCCATTTCCCTGGGCCGCAATTCGGTGGCCGATCCTGCCTTTCGGGAAGAGTTGCTTGATCGGCTCCGGCATGCCGGCCCCTTGGCCAGGCGCTTGTGGATTGGCATCCCGGAACAGGCAATCAGCCTGCATCGCAAGCCGGCTGGTGTGCTGGTGGGCGCGCTGGCGCGCATGGATGTGCCTGTACTGGTGGACCACTTTGGGGTAGGCGGCGTGCCGTTCAGTTACTTGAAGAATCTGCCATTCCATGCCTTGCGTATTGATAACAGCTTTATCCACGACATCGACCGCCACGATGAAAACCGATTCTGGCTTGAATCGGTGATTGGTATCGCCCGCAGCCGTGGGGTGCGGGTTTTTGCCACTGGAGTGGAAACCGCCGTCGAATACTCGGTACTCTGTGAACTAGGTATTGATGGCGCCATGGGATACCATTTGGGCCGGCCATACGCAGCTGATGACTAACCAACGGGAGAATGATCGTCTTATGCCGGGCAAAATCAGACAGTATTTCAGGGACAAAAAGGAAGATGTGCAGGATTACACCGGTGGTAGCGGTGTAATTGGCAAGTTTGTGCTCGCGTTGTTGGTGGTTTACCTGTTGGTTGCCATTGTTCTGGGGATGGTCTGGAGCAGCGAGCCGGATACCTTTTCGGTGCGCCAGCACACCCGGACCCTGGCCAATGACATGGGCCGCGAGCCCGTGGCCGGTTTTGCCACCACCGCCACCATGATCCGGATTGCCGAAACCCTGCTGGACAAGCCCGGTGGCTATATTTCCAACGACATCGCTCCACCGGGCCTGTGGATGGACAACATGCCGAACTGGGAGTTTGGTGCACTGGTTCAGCTGCGGGATCTGTCCCGGGCCATGCGCAAGGATATAAGCCGTTCCCAGAGCCAGTCCGCCGAGGACCCGGATTTGACCATCGCCGAGCCGCAGTTTCATTTTGACAGTGGCAGTTGGGCCATACCCTCCACCGAAAATGAATACCGCAGGGGCATTACAGCCCTGAAGCGTTACCTTGATCGCCTGTCCCGGCCGGAGCAGGCCGATGCGCAATTCTTTGCCCGTGCCGACAATCTGAACAATTGGCTGGCGGATCTGGAAACCCGGTTGGGCAGTCTGTCACGGACCCTGAGCGAGAGCGTGGGCAAGGCGTCGGTCTCGGATGCAGTGGCGAGCGTGAACCAGGACGATCCGTTGTCGGAAGAAACCGGCGGTGAAGATGTGAAAACCGCGTGGACCGACATCGATGATGTGTTCTATGAGGCGCGGGGCAGTGCCTGGGCGTTGCTGCACATTTTCAAGGCGGTGGAAGTGGACTTCCGCAAGGTGCTGCAGGACAAGAACGCCATGGCGAGCGTCAAACAGATCATCATCGAGCTGGAAGGGACCCAGAAAACCATGTGGAGCCCGGTGATCCTCAATGGCAGCGGGTTCGGCGTGCTTGCCAACCATTCGCTGACCATGGCGGCCTATCTCTCGCGGGCCAATGCCGCGATTAGCGATATGCGGGATCTGCTGTCCCGGGGCTAATCATTCCGTCGGATACAAAAAAAGCCGGGCCTTCATGAAGAGCCCGGCTTTTTTGTAGGTGGGTGTTCACTGGTCAGGTTCTGACCGGGTGAATCAGCCCTTGTTGTAGTTGGCGATTGAGTCTTCGATGGCCTTCTTGGCGGCTGCGGCGTTATCCCAGCCCTCGACCTTGACCCATTTGCCGGGCTCCAGGGTCTTGTAATTCTCGAAGAAGTGCTTGATCTGGTCACGCAGCAGTTCCGGCAGGTCTTCCACTTCCCGGATGTTGTGGTAAGTCTGGGTTAGCTTGTCGTGGGGCACGGCCACCAGCTTGGCGTCACCGCCGGCTTCGTCTTCCATGTTCAGAATACCCACCGGGCGTGCACGGATAACAGAGCCCGCCTGAACCGGATAAGGGGTCACAACCAGTACGTCGATCGGGTCGCCGTCGTCGGCCAGGGTGTGGGGGATGAAGCCATAGTTGGCCGGGTAGAACATGGGGGTGGCCATAAAGCGGTCCACCAGCAGGGCGCCCATTTGCTTGTCCAGCTCGTACTTGACCGGCGCGCTGTTGGCCGGGATTTCGATGGCAACGTAGATGTCTTCCGGCGGGTTCTTGCCGGCAGGAATGTGGTCGAATTGCATGTGCGATCCTTTTATACGGTTTGGTGCAGTTACCTGCAGGTCAATAATCCGGCGAAATTATACGCAAGCGCGTAGCACTTCGAAACTCGCCGCCGGTGTTACACGCCTTTACGTTCAATGGTCTTTACGCCCTCGCTGGTACCCAGCAGCAGCAAATCTGCCGGCCTGCGGGCAAACAGCCCGTTGGTGACCACGCCGACCACGTTGTTCAGCTGTTCTTCCACGACAATCGGCCGGGAAATGTCCAGGTTGTGGATGTCGATGATGATATTGCCGTTATCGGTGGTGAAGCCTTCACGATATGCCGGATCCCCGCCCAGCTTGACGATCTCGCGGCCCACGTGACTGCGTGCCATGGGAATGACTTCCACCGGCAACGGGAAGTCGCCCAGGATATCGACCTTCTTGGATGCGTCGGCGATGCAGATCAAGCGCTGGGCGCAGGCGGCGACGATTTTTTCCCGGGTCAGTGCGCCGCCGCCGCCCTTGATCAGCTCCAGGCGTTGGTTGGTTTCATCGGCGCCATCCACGTAAAACTCAATCTCGCCCACGGCGTTGAGGTCATAGACGGGGATGCCGTGGCTTTTCAGCCGCTCGGCGGTGGCTTCGGAGCTGGCCACGGCACCGTCAAAGTCGTTCTGATATTCGGCCAGGTAATCAATGAAGTAATTGGCGGTGCTGCCGGTGCCGACACCGACAATGCTGCGGCTGTCCAGGCGCGGGGCGATGTAGTCGACCGCGGCTTTTGCAACCGCTTGCTTGAGTTCGTCCTGAGTCATGGCATGCTCCGGGTGTCACTTTGAATGTGGCGTTATTATACGCCGGCAGGGAGTCTGCTTATAGACGGCAACCGTGCAAACTTCCTACACTGTCCGTTTTCTTAACGACATTCACCAGCAACCGGAACCATCATGCCGCAACGCTATATCAAGAAGATCCTCGATGCGCGCGTTTATGACGTGGCCATCGAAACACCCCTGACTGAAGCCCGTAGCCTGTCCAAGCGCCTTGGCAACAACATTCTGATTAAGCGCGAAGACCTTCAGCCGGTGTTTTCCTTCCAGATTCGCCGAGCCCACCACCGGATTTCCCCACCCCCCGAAGGACAGAAATCCCAGGGGGTTGTCTGCGCCTCCGCCGGCAACCACGCCCAGGGTGTGGCCATGTCTGCCAAGCAGCTGGGCATCAAGGCGGTGATTGTCATGCCCCAGACCACGCCGGACATCAAAGTGAAGTCCGTGCGCGATCGGGGCGCGAAAGTGGTCCTCAAGGGCGATGCCTTTGACGAAGCCGCCGCTCACGCCCAGGAGCTGATTGCCAAACACGGCTATACCTACATTCCGCCGTTTGACGATCCGGACGTGATTGCCGGCCAGGGCACGGTGGCCATGGAGTTGATGTGGCAGTTCTCCAAGCCGTTGCACGCTGTGTTCGTGCCGGTTGGTGGCGGAGGGCTGATGGCCGGCATGGCCGCCTATATCAAGTATCTGCGCCCGGAAATCAAGGTGATCGGCGTGGAGCCGGAGGATTCCAACTGTTTGCAGGCTGCCCTGGCTGCCGGCGAACGGGTGGTGCTGGAGCAGGTGGGCATCTTTGCCGATGGCGTTGCCGTTAAACAGATTGGCGAGGCGCCCTGGGAAATCTGCAAGGACAATGTGGACGAGGTGATCACCGTATCCACCGATGAGATCTGCGCAGCGATCAAGGATGTGTTCGAGGATACCCGTTCGATTGCCGAGCCAGCAGGCGCGCTGGCGATCGCTGGCATGAAAAAATACGTGGAGCGCGAGAGCCTTGAGGGTGAAAACCTGGCCGGAGTGCTCAGTGGCGCCAACATGAACTTCGATCGCCTGCGTTATATTTCCGAGCGCACTGAGATTGGCGAAAAGCGCGAAGCGATTCTGGCGGTCACGATTCCGGAAAAACCGGGTGCCTTCAAGAGCTTCATCAATGCCTTGCACAAGCGCAGCATCACCGAATTCAACTACCGCTACGCCGACGACCAACAGGCGGTGATTTTCGTGGGTATCCAGATCCAGGCAGGCGGCCACGGCCGCGACGAGCTGGTGCAAGAACTGCGCGAAGACGGCTACTCGGTCATCGACCTGACCGACAGCGACCTGGCCAAACAACACATCCGCCATATGGTGGGTGGCCACGCACCGTCGGTGAACAACGAAGTGGTGTACCAGTTCCAGTTCCCCGAGCGCCCGGGTGCCTTGCTGAAGTTCCTGATGTCGCTGGGGACCCGCTGGAACATCTCCCTGTTCCACTACCGCAACCACGGTGCGGCCTACAGCCGCGTGCTGCTGGGTGCGCAGGTGAACGACGGGGAAGTGGCGGATTTCGAGAAGATGCTCGACAAGGTTGGTTTCGAGTACGAGAACATGACCGATAACGAGGCGTATCGGCTGTTTCTTGGGGCTGGCAATTCTGCGTCTAAATAAGGCGTAGTTTGCCCGAAACCGACCAGGGACCGCCTTCCGGGAACCGCTACAAGCACTTCCATGTGCGCTTATCTCAGGCCATCCATGGCCTTCGAAATTCCCGGAAGGCGGTCCCTGGCCGGTTTCTAATACCGTGCCGCCTTAAAGAATCCGGAACCTTTACACAATTTTAAGCCGTTAAAAATTGTAAAATGCCTGCTTCATGTTAGGATTCTATGTTGGCAATTGACATAAACAATTGCGAACAACTCCTTCATTCACCTCGAAGAACACAAACGGAAAGCACGTCATGGGACGCAAGCCTGACATTCTGCGTACAGTCCTGCTGATTTTTGCAGTTGGTCTTGTGATTACCGGGTTCACGTCTTTGCAGGCGTCGGAAGACAGTCGGAGCGTCGATTTGCCCGCCGTTGAGGTTTCCCAGCCGGCTGACTAACGCCGGAACCGGTAACAGCGCTTATCCGTCACCACTCCGTGCAGCGGCACGTCCCACGGCTCCGTGGGCAGTGACTCCACCTTCTGGAATTCATGGGCCAGGCCGATCAGTTTTGGGGCCATGGCCGGTCGTATGCGACTGAAGGCAAAGGTTCGGTCATAGAAGCCGCCACCCATGCCCACGCGGCCACCTTCCTCGTCAAATCCCACCAGTGGAAACAGCACTGCATCCAGTGCCCAGGCCGGCCGGCGCCTTGAGCGCGGGAACGGGGGCTCGGGTATGCCAAAGCGGTTGGCGGTTAGCTGTACACCGTCGAAGTAGGGGCTGAAGACAAGTTTGCCCGGGTAAATCGGGTGCAGGATGGGCAGATAGAATTTGATGCCTTTGCGCCGGGCCAGATCGATGTAAAGCTGAGGATCAATTTCGCCGTCGTTGGGCAGGTAAATGCCAATATGGCGGGCACGATGCAGGGCCGGGTGCTTCAGCAGGTTCAGAGCCAGGGCTTCAGAAGCCTGTTGCTGTTGCTCGAAAGACAACGCGCGGCGTTTGGCTCGCAACTGTTTGCGGAGCTGGTTTCTGTTGGGCGTGTCGGGTTGGGTCTGGAACGAGTGGGGGGCATGATGCTGGGTCAAAATAAAGCTTCCCGGGCTGCCGTTATCGGATGTTGCCCTTGAACCCAGAGTTCAAGGTCGGTGGCCGCTGGTACATATTAGGCTTCCTCCCGCAGGAGGCGTGCTCACAATGCCCTGAAGTGGCCACCTGGGTAGTGCGCATCGGCTCGAGGACGTATCCGACACCCCGTACAGCCCAGGAAGTTGAATCCATTATAGGGCCAGGGTCGGGGCGGATTGCAACCCTTTTTTGCCATCAGTTTCCGGAGTTTTCCCCCAGCGCTTCGTCCAGGCGGTTGTCCATGGCTTCGAGGATTTTGCTGGAGGCTTCGGACATGGTGTCCCGCTCCAGCAGCTCATGGGTAATGTTCAGGGCGGCCATGACGGCGATGCGCTCGGTGCCGAACACCTTGCCACTGGCGCGGATCTCCCGCATTTTGCTGTCCAAGTGGCGGGCGGCGCGCAGCAGCGCGTCCTGTTGCTCTTCCGGGCTGGCGACCAGGTATTCCTTGTCCAGAATACGGACGGCAACGGTGGTGGACTGCTCTGACATCAGTGGTGCTCCAGCGCTCTGAGGCGGCCGATCATGGCTTCGATCTTGCTCTTGGCAAGATCGTTTTTGTGCATCAGTTGGGCCCGTTCCCGGTTCCAGTCATCCTGAAGCTCCCGCAGCAGGGCGTTGTCCTGCTCGAGCTTCTCGCAGCGTTCGATCAGCTTGTCCAGCTTGTCTGCCAGCGCCTGTACTTCGGACTGTTCCATGGCCTGCCCAACGTTGATGAATAGTGCGGCTGGCCCACGTTTGCGTGAACCTGCCTTTGAGTGCCAGTAACTATAAGTGCCGACGCCAGACCGGTCAATTTACCGGAACGTCATACGCCAAACCCCTGCCTTCGGCTGGCTCGCCAGGAACCCAGAGCCGGCACCAGCGATACCAGCAGCGCCGCCAGGGGCACCAGGCTCAGCAGTGCCCACTCGTCTGTGTTCAACGGGCGCAGGTTCAACTGCAGACCGTAGTACTCGAGAAGCCAGGGGGCCAGGGCAGTAATGCCGAGCGCGCCCAGAGCCAGCGACAGCAGGCAGGCCAGTAATGCCAGCCCCAGGCTCTCCAGACTGTACAGGGAGGCAATCAGCGCCGGCGAGGCGCCGGTGGCCCGTAATATGGCCATTTCCCGGCGTCGGTGGGTTTGCAGTGTTAACAACACCGCCACCAGCCCCACCAGACTGGTCACCACGACAAAACCGCCAATCGCCAGCAGTGCCTTTTCGAATTGCCCCATCACCTGCCAAAGGCGGCTGAGTGCCACGCCCGGCAGGATGGCGGATAAAGGTTCGCCGGCATACTGGTTCAGTTCCCGCTGTAGCTGGAATGTCAGAATCGGGCGCTGCAGGCCGAGCAGGGCGGCGGTAATGCTGTCCGGCTGGTAGTTGCGTTCCAATGCCTGTTCTCCGGACAGTGTGCGCCCGGGGATGGCGACACCGGATTCCCAGCCTACGTGGATGGCTTCCATGGCATCCAGGCTGATGAATACCGCCTGATCCACGGGTGTGCCGGTGGGTTGCAGAATGCCGGAGACCCGGAATGGCAAATCATCGTGGCGGGAAAAGCTGGTACTGCCGCCACCGTGGGAAAGCGTCACGCTGTCACTGACCCGGTGTGCCATTTTGTGGGCGACCTGGGCGCCAAGAACTACATCGAAAAGACCGCTGAACCAGGCGCCATTGGCCAGTGTCAGAGGCTGTTCGTTGCCGTAGCGGAAGTGCCGGAAGAACTGATCATTGGTGCCGATGACCCGGTGGCCCCGGTAGCTATCGCCCAGAGAGAGAGGGATTACCCAGTCGATGCGCTCGTCGTCCTGCAGTTTTTGGTAAGTGGTCCAGCGAATGTTGTTGGTGGCATCGCCCAGATGGAATACGGTGTACAGCAGCAGGTTGAGTTGGCCGCTGCGGGCGCCGACGATCAGGTCGGTGCCGGTAATGGTGGTGTTGAATGACTGGCGAACCTCGGTGCGCAGGTATTGAATGCCCAGTAGCAGGGTCACGCTCAGGGTCAGAGTGAGGCAGATCAGTGTCAGCACACGGCGGCGGTGCCACAGGCTGGCGGCGGTCAGGGAAAGGGCGAGGCGCAAGGTGTTCATGCCGGCACCTCCAAAGCCAGTTGATGCTGGAAATGCCGGGCCAGCGCCGGGTCGTGGCTGACAAATATCACGGACGTGCGCTGAATATTGGCGAGTGTGAGTAGCAGATCCAGAAAGCGATCGCGGTTGTCTGTGTCCAATGCTGAGGTGGGTTCGTCGGCCAGGATGATTTCCGGTGCGCCAATCAGGGCGCGGGCGGCGGCCACTCGTTGTTGCTGGCCAATGGACAGTTGAGTGACGTTCTGGTGCAGAGTGTCTTCCGTCAGCCCCAGCTCTTCCAATAGCTGCCGGGAAACCGTTGCAACATCGGTTCCCGCGCGCTTGCGCCGTGAAGCCGACAGGCGGCAGGGTAACTCCACATTGCCGATGGCACTCAGATAAGGCACCAGATTGAATTGCTGGAAAATAACGCCCAGGTGGTCGGCCCGGAACCGGTCGCGGGCGCCGCGCCTTTGATTCGAGAATGCCTGGCCCAGCAGCTGGACACTGCCGCTGTCCGGTACCAGCAATCCCGATAACAGGCCCAGCAATGTGCTTTTCCCGGTGCCGCTGGCGCCCCGCAAAAACAGGTGCTCGCCCCGGCGTAGTTGTATGTCGGGAAAAGCCAGCGACTGGCGCGCACCCGGCCAGCGGTAGCTCAGTGCATGGCTTTGAATGGCGTTATCGGTGCCGGGGGAAACCGCGGGGTTTGCAAAGTCGTTTGCGGATGTCGTGTCTGTCATGCTGCTGGTGTGCATCCCGTTGTATGATGGTGCCGGTTATTCGCTCAGTCACCCAAGGAAAAGACGTTCATGTGTTCTGGTTTTCAATGCTTCAGCCGGGCGGCTCGCCTTGGACTGGTTTTTCTGCTTTTGGTTTCACCCTTCGCCCGTGCCGAGTTGCCGGAAATTGACTGGCTGGACCTGATGCCGAAAGAAGACCTGGCTTTGTTGGAAAGCATGCCGGAAATCGAGCACGAGGGCGACGGCCCGGCGTTGTTGCCGGATGAAATCATGACCGGCCGGGTGGTGCTGGAGATGGCCGGCACCGAAGGCCGGTTGCCGGGCTTTGTGGTGCCCCTGAAAACCACCAGAGATGGCCGTATTCTGGAGTTTTTCCTGGTGCCTTACTACGGTGCCTGCATTCACGTGCCGCCACCGCCACCCAATCAGATTGTTCATGTGAAATACCGGGAGGGCTTTGAGCTGAGAACGTTAACCGAGCCGTTCTGGATTGAAGGCACGCTGCGTATAGAGCGCACAGAAAACGATATCGGAACCTCCTCCTATTCCATGGAGGCGACGGCCGTGGAGCCATATCAGCATACTTATTGAATTCGGTGCTTACAGCTCTAGATTATTTTGCCCAGAGCCCAGCTGCCGGCTGCCCTGGCCATGAAGTCCAATCCACTGGGCCTCCAGCTGCTTCAAAGCCGGGAAGTGGGCTGTTAACGGTGTTTCCAGCTCTTTGCCCAGGCCGGGGCAAGCCAGGAGCTGGCTGATTTCAATGTCGGCATGGCCGCCTTGGCTTCCATGGTCATGGTGGTTGTGCCCGTGGTTATGGGCCTTTTTCGGCCAGGAGGCGTAAACCTCGGCGCTCTCGACGCGGCAGTCTCCCGCTGGCGTATTGACCACCGGCGTGGTTTCGGCCCACCGCTGCAAGTCGGCGAACGCCTGCTTCTGCTCATCGGTTTCCGGCGCATGTTCAAAACCCACCAGGTTGGCGGCGGGGGAAAGCAGGAAGGCGTCGATGCGGGCATCTTCAATCGCCAACTGCAGTTCGGCCCGGCCGTGTTGATGTCCGGCGGGGTTGTCCTGGGCGGCGGCGGTGCCGGTCAGCAGCAGGACGGAGAAGGCGGTGAGCAGGTTCAGGCGAAGGTTGGTGTTCATGGTCGGCTCCTCTCTATAGGCGTTATGTTATAACATGATTTCCTGGGTGAGCGGTAGTCCCAGCTGACCGGTGCCAGTGCCACGGCAGTGACAGAATGCTAGGATACGTGCATCCATAAATTTTGAATGCGGGCGTGTGCGCCGCGTTCCCAATCACGCAGGATCAAACCGTTTCATGTCTGATACCGATACCTCTGCCGTTCAGGTTACCCCGTTCGAGCGCTGGGCCAACATCTTTGCTGCCCACAAGGCGTTCAGCCACCCCTCGGAACTGCATGGCGCACTCTGTGGTCGGTTGGCCGCTGGCGCCCGTATGGAAGAGCAGGACTGGCTGGCCATGGTGTGTGAGCATATGGGGCTGGGGGAAAAGGCCATGGAGGAATCCGAGGACCTGGCGCCGTTTATGTACAGCGCATACGAACAAACCCTGCAGCAATTCCAGTCCAGTGACATGGATTTTCACCTGCTGCTGCCGGACGACGATTACGCCATGGATCAGCGCCTGGAAGCACTAGTGACCTGGGTGCGGGGGTTTCTCGAAGGCATGGCGCTGGCGGCAGGCGAGTCGCTGGGGCAGGCGCCGGATGAAATCCGTGAGCTGATCGAGGACATGGTGGCAATCAGCCAGTTGTCCGAAGAGGAAGAGGCAGACGACGAAAGCGAGCAACAGCTGCTGGAAATTACCGAATACGTGCGTCTGGGCGCCTTGACGGTCTTTACCGAATTCAATGAGCCGGAAAAACCGGCCAGCGCCGGCCCAACGCTGCACTGATCAGGAGACTGCATGGCTTCCACGATTTCGATGAAAGAATTTGCCGAGCGCCGCCGCAAACTGATGGAACGCATGGCGCCGGACAGCATCGCCATTTTGCCGGCCGCTCCCGAGCGGGTACGTAACCGGGATGTACTGCACCCATTTCGCCAGGACAGCGATTTTCAGTACCTGACTGGCTTCGGTGAGCCTGAAGCGGTACTGGCGTTGATTCCCGGCCGGGAGCACGGCGAGTCTGTGCTGTTCTGCCGGGAGCGAAATCCGGAGAAAGAACTGTGGGATGGCTTTCTGGTGGGCCAGGACGGCGCCATTGAACAGTACGGTCTGGACGACGCCTTCCCCATCAGCGACATCGACGACATCCTGCCGGGCCTGTTGGAAGGCCGCAGCCGCGTTTATTACCCGCTGGGCAAGGACCCGGCTTTTGATAACCGGGTGATGGACTGGGTGAAAGTCATTCGCAGCAAGGTGCGGGCCGGCGCCCATCCGCCGGGCGAGTTTGTGGCACTGGAACATCTGCTGCACGACATGCGCCTGATCAAGAGCCCGGCGGAAGTCAAGGTGATGGCCAAAGCCGGCAAAATCAGCGCCGAAGCCCACAGCCGTGCCATGAAGCGGGCGCGCAAGGGCGGTTATGAATACCAGCTGGAAGCCGAGCTGATTCATACCTTCATGGAGCATGGGGCCCGGGATACCGCGTATCCTTCCATTGTGGGCAGCGGCGCCAATGGCTGCATCCTGCATTACATCGAGAACTCGGCACCGTTGAAAGAAGGCGACCTGGTATTGATTGACGCCGGTTGCGAGCTGGAATGCTACGCCTCCGATATTACTCGTACCTTTCCGGTGAGCGGTACCTTCAGTGCCGAGCAGACCGCGCTGTATAACGTGGTGCTTGAAGCCCAGTACGCGGCCATTGAGGCGGTGAAGCCGGGCAACCACTGGAACCAGCCCCACGAGGCTGCGCTGGAAGTTTTGACCCAGGGCTTGATCGATCTGGGCCTGTTGTCCGGCAACCTGGAAGACGCCATTGCCGAAGGGGCCTATCGGCCGTTTTTCATGCACCGCACCGGCCACTGGCTGGGCATGGACGTGCATGACGTGGGTGACTACAAGATCGGCGATGCCTGGCGTCTGCTGGAACCCGGCATGGCGTTGACCGTAGAGCCCGGCCTGTATGTAGCGCCGGACAATACCGACGTGGACGAGAAATGGCGGGGCATCGGCATTCGCATCGAAGACGATGTGGTGGTGACCAAAGACGGCTGCCGCGTCTTGACCGACGCCGTGCCGAAAACCATTCCCGAGATTGAAGCGCTGATGGCGGACTGACACCGTGACCCGAGACCAGCTGGATACCGATCTGATTATCGCCGGCGGCGGCCTGGCCGGCGCCACTTTGGCTCTGGCGCTTTCCCGCGTGGTGCCTGAATTGCGGGTGACCGTGGTGGAAAGTGTACCGCTGGCGCCGGACGCTCTGCCCGAGGATTATCAACCCAGCTACGATGCCCGCTCCACGGCACTGGCATGGGGCTCACGCCAGATTTTCGAAGAGCTGGGGTTGTGGCAAGCCGTGTCGGAGCATGCCACCCCCATTCAGCACATTCATGTCTCGGATCGAGGGCATTTCGGGGCGACTCGTTTGCATGCCCGAGACCATGGCCAGGAGGCGCTGGGTTATGTGGTGGACAACCGCTGGATGGGCCTGTGCCTGATTCGCGCGTTGCAGGCTACCCGTGTGCAATGGCAAGCGCCGGCACAGGTGACCGGCATGGTGCCCTTCGAGGGCGGCGTGCGGGTAAATCTCCAGAAAGACGGCGAGCCCTCTACCCTGACCGGTCAGTGCCTGGTGGTGGCTGACGGCGGTCGCTCGGGATTGCGGGAAAAGCTGGGGTTTCAGGCGAAAACCGAACACTATGGCCAGAATGCCCTGATTGCCAACGTCTCTACTGCCGAATCCCATCAGCATGTGGCTTATGAGCGTTTTACCGATACTGGCCCCATGGCGCTACTGCCTCATGGTTCACCACAAGAGGCCGGTCACCAGTCGGCGCTGGTGTGGACGCTCAGTGATACCGCCCTGCACGACATTCTTTCGCTGTCTGATGAGCAGAAATGCCGCAAGTTGCAGGAGCGCTTTGGCTCCCGGTTGGGGCGTTTTACCCGCATCGGCGAGTGTTACCACTATCCCTTGAAACTGACCACGGTGAACGAGCCAGTGCGCCCGGGCGTGGCGCTGGTGGGCAATGCGGCTCACGCCCTGCACCCGGTAGCCGGCCAGGGTTTCAACCTGGCCCTGCGTGGTTTGATGACGCTGGTGGAGCAAATGCACCGGGGCGTAGAACAGGGCGTTTCCATCGGCGACTTGTCGGTGTTGGGGGAATACCAGCGCCTGCATCGAAAGGACTGGCAGCAGACCGTGCAGTTCTCCGATTCACTGATTCGCCTGTTTGGCCAGCCGCTGGCGCCGGTGGCGCTGGCCCGGGATGCCGGTTTGATCGGGCTGGATGTTCTGCCTGGTGCCAGGCGCTGGTTTGCCCGCAAGGCCATGGGCACCGGTGGTCGCAAGCCGGTGTTATCCACAACAGGTAAAGCCCGGGAGGCTCGCTCTGAATGACCAGTACCTCCAACCTCTCGCACTTCGATGTGGTGGTCGCCGGTGGCGGCATGATCGGCTCTGCGGTAGCGCTGGGCCTGTCTCACCAGGGCTGGCAAGTGGCCCTGGTGGAAAGTGACGCCGTTGAAAGCCTGCTGCAGGCGCCATCACCGGCTGAAACAGTGGACGACTTCGAGCCCCGTGTCAGCGCCATTTCCCTGGCCCGCCAGCGCCTGCTGGCGCAGCTGGGTGTCTGGTCCCGGGTGCAGGCCGGGCGTTATTGCGATTACTCGGAGATGACCGTCTGGGATGGTGATGGCACCGGCCGCGTGCACTTTGAGGCCGCCGAGCTGCATGCCACGGCGCTGGGTACCATTGTCGAGAATCGCCACATTGTCCGGGCGCTATTTCAGGCGCTGGCGGACAGTTCGGTCACGGTGTTCGATGGTGTGAAGGTTAACCGCTGGCATCGGGGCCAGGGTATAGAACTGGACGATGGCCGGCTGGTGACGGCGGATCTGGTGGTGGGTGCCGATGGCGCCCGCTCTCGCCTGCGCCAGTGGGCCGGATTGGCGACCCGGGAGTGGGATTACGACCACCAGGCTATTGTCTGCACGGTACAGACTGCCAACAGCCACGCATTTACCGCCTGGCAGCGTTTCTCGCCCACCGGGCCGCTGGCGTTCCTGCCGCTGGCCAATGAAAACGGCGATGACAATTTCTGCTCTATCGTCTGGTCTCAGCAGACTGATGAGGCGCGCCGGCTGATGGCGCTGGACGAAGACGCTTTCCGGCTGGAGTTGGAGCGCGTCATTGAGGGCCAGCTGGGCGAGCTGCAGGCGGTTTCCCGCCGTTTTGCCTTCCCGCTGCGCCAGCGCCATGCCAAGGACTACATTGCCGAAGGGCTGGCTTTGGTGGGCGATGCCGCCCATACCATTCATCCGCTGGCCGGGCAGGGCGCCAACCTGGGCTATGGTGACGTGCAGGTGCTGCTGGATGAACTGGCCAAAGCCCGAGAAGCGGGCCTGTCGGCTGGCGAACCACTGGTGCTCGAGCGTTACCAGCGCCGGCGCAAGGGCGAGAACCTGACCATGATGGCGGCGATGGAAGGCTTCAAGCAGTTATTTGCCCGGGATGAACTGCCGGTGCGCTGGCTGCGCAATGCTGGCATGCGCTGGTTTGACCGGTTAACGCCACTGAAGAATCGCATTGCCGCCGAAGCCATGGGTGTGGACTGACAGCCTCAGCCGCAGGCGTTAAACAACCGGCTGACCAGCACCGGCACCGCCGTTTCCACCCGCAGAATGCGCGGACCCAGGTGCACGCTGGTGCACCCCGCTTCTTCCAGTTTCCCCACCTCGTATTCAGTAAAGCCGCCTTCCGGGCCAATGCACAGGGTGGCTGGCTCACGCAGATGTACCGGGCAGGGTTCGGCGCGGCCAGGATGGGCCACCAGCGCCCGGGTGCCGGCCAGCAGGGCGGGTAACTCGTCCTCTACGAAGGGTTTGAACAGCTTGCGGGTGTGAACTCTCGGCATGATGGTGTCTTTTGCCTGCTCCAGGCCCAGGGTCAGGTTTTCCCGCAAGTGTTCTTCAGATAACCAGGGCGTCTGCCAGAAGCTCTTCTCCACCTTGTAGCTGTTGATCAGCCAGATGTTTTTGACGCCCAGGGCCGCGCAGGTCTGCAGGACCCGGCGCAGCATTTTCGGCCGGGGCATGGCCAGAATCAGGGTGAGGGGCAGGGGCGCTGGCGGGTTCTGGTTCAGGGTGACCTGGAGCTCGGCGTGGGTGTCAGTCAGGCTGAGCACTTCACCTTCGCCCATCAAGCCGTTTTCCCGCCCCACCGGAATGCGCCGGCCTTCGGTGGCGCGCAGCACGGTTTTCAGGTGTTCCAGTCGGCGGCCCGTCAGGCGCACCCGGTTGTCGCCGGTAAAATCTTCGTCACTCAGCAGGGCCAGATTCATTCGGCGTCAGGCTCGTCTTCCGCTTGCCTGGGAACTTCACGCTTGGCCAACCGGCCAAAGATGATACCGAACTCAAACAGAATCCACATGGGCACCGCCAGCAGCGTCTGGGAGATCACGTCCGGCGGAGTCAGCAGCATGCCGATGACAAAGCAGCCGACGATCACATAGGGGCGTTTGGCCGCCAGTCGCTCGGGCGTGGTGGCACCGGTGAGGATCAGCAGCACAGTGGCGACCGGGATTTCAAAGGCCACGCCGAAGGCGAAGAACATTTTCAGCACGAAATTCAGGTAGCTGTTGATGTCCGGCAGCTCGACAATGCCCTCTGGGCCGATGGCGGTGAAAAATCCGAACACCAGCGGAAACACCACAAAATAGGCGAAGGCGGCACCGGCGTAGAACAGCAGCACGGATGTGAATAGCAGCGGAAAAGCCAGGCGCTTCTCATGGGTGTAGAGTCCCGGCGCGATGAAGCTCCAGAGTTGGTAGAGAATCACCGGTATGGCGATAAACAGGGCCAGCACCAGCGCCAGTTTCAGTGGCGCGAAGAAGGGTGAGGTGATGTCGGTGGCGATCATGGTCTGCCCCACCGGCAGCAGTTCCCGCAAGGGTTCGGACAGCAGCAGGTAGAGGTCGTTGGCAAACGGGTAAATGGCGGCAAAGCAGATGGCCACCGCCAGCACCATTTTCAGTAGCCGGCTGCGCAGCTCCAGCAAGTGTTCGATCAGGGACATGTCTCCCTGGCCGGAAGACGCCTGGTTATCCTCTGGTGTGCCATTCATGAACGGTTATCCGGTGACTTCTCTTGCGGTGGGTCTTGCGATGGATCCGATGATGAGTCGGGGGCGTCCGGGTTCTTCTGCTGCGGGTCCTGAACATAATGCTGCTGGCGTTCCGCCTCGGCCAGGGCGTCGCGGATGGTTTTTTCCACGTCTTCCAGGCCCACGTCGCCGGCCTTGCGTAGTTCCTCACGCAGTTCATCGGCTTTCAGCTGGCGATCCAGCTCGCTACTGAACTGGCTGGCCATGCGTTTGGCGCCACCAACCCAGCGTCCGGCTGCGCGCGCTGCCCGGGGCAGGCGCTCCGGCCCCAGAATCAACAATGCAATAACGCCGCAGATCAGCAGTTCTACAAAACCGATATCGAACATTCAGGGTGCGCTCAGTCCTGCTTTTCCCGGGGTTTTTCCTCGGTCCTGGATTCAGGCTCATCAGCCTTGTTGTCTTCCAGCTGATCCGGCTTGAAGTCGGAGTCCTGGTCTTTGGACTTGTTCTCCTCCTCGCTCATGGATTTCTTGAAACCACGAACGGCGCCGCCCAGGTCACTGCCCATGTTGCGCAGCTTCTTGGTGCCGAACAGCAGAACCACAATGACCAGAATAATCAGAAGTTGCCAGGGGCTAATCATGAGCAATCCTCGTTGACTCGTTTCAGTTGCCAGCTATTGTACGCCAGGGTGCCACTCCGGAGGAAATCGGTGCGACACCTTGCCGCCGGCGTTTCTCCGCTTCGCCGGTTACCTGGCAGAGCGTGATGCTTTTTCTTCCAGGCCAGACAGGTCAAAGCGCCGGGCCAGCTCGTCCAGTACATCCTGCGGGCCCAGGCCCAGCCGGGACAGCATGACCATGCTGTGGAACCACAGATCGGCGGTTTCGCTGACCAGTTCACGGGTGTCGCCGGTGTGTTCGGCGTCTTTGGCGGCCAGCAGGGTCTCAGTGCATTCCTCGCCGACTTTTTCCAGGATCTTGTTAAGGCCTTTGGCGTGCAGGCTGGCCACGTAGGATTTGTCTGGATCGGCCTGCTTGCGCGCCTCCAGTACGTCGGCCAGTTGTTCGAGTACATCACTCATGGTTGGTTCCTCAGTGTTTGCCGTAAATGCTGTCCGGGTCTTTCAGCACGGGATCGGTGCTGACCCACTCGCCATCCCGCAGGGAGCGGTAGAAGCAGCTGCGCCGCCCGGTATGGCAGGCGATCCCGCTTTTTTGTTCCACTTTCAGCAGGATGACGTCAGCGTCGCAGTCCACGCGGATGTCCTTGAGTACCTGCTGATGCCCGGAGCTTTCACCCTTGCGCCAAAGTTTGCCCCGGGAACGGGACCAGTAAACGGCCTGGCCTTCCTGTGCGGTCAACGCCAGGGACTCGCGGTTCATCCAGGCCATCATCAGAATGTCGCCGGTTTCGGCGTCCTGGGCGATAGCGGGAACGAGGCCGTCTTCGGTCCATTGAATGTCGTTCAGCCAGGCGGGCCGGTTTTGGTCGGTTGCGGGTTCCTGCATGTTGGTTAATCCTGATTTTGGTGAGCTTAGCGGCCGCCGCGCAGCATCAATGCGCCGGCTACTGCCAACAGGGCCCAGCCCCAGGCGGGCATGTCGGCCGCCAGTTGTCGGGTTTCCGGCTGGGTGCCGGCCAGTGCCGTGGCCGCCAGTACGGTGGCGACAAACCCACGGCGCCAGCGGCGTTCGCTGCGTTTGTTCTGTTCTTTCATCAAGGCCAGAGCGGTCCGGTTCTGGTCTTCAGTCGGGCCGCTGCTGCGCATTCTCAGCAGGGCATCGTGTACCAGTTGGGGCATTTCCGGCGCCTGTTCCAGCCAGCCCGGAAAATGGGTTTGCAGTGATTTGTAGAGCCCTTTGGGGCCAATGCGCTGGCGCATCCATTTTTCCAGGAAGGGCCGGGCGGTGGTCCACAGGTCCAGTTCCGGATAAAGCTGGCGGCCCAGGCCTTCCACGTTCAGCAGGGTTTTTTGAAGCAATACCAGTTGCGGCTGCACTTCCATATTAAAGCGCCGGGCAGTCTGGAACAGGCGCAATAGAAAGTGACCGAAGGAAATATCTTTGAGCGGGCGCTCGAAGATGGGCTCGCACACCGTGCGAATGGCGGCCTCGAATTCGTTGACCCGGGTTTCCGGTGGTACCCAGCCGGAGCGGATGTGCAGCTCGGCCACCGTGCCCAGCAGGCGCAGGCTGTCCCGGCTGCTGGAGTCCATGACGCTGTCGCCGTGGGCCATGAAAGCCCGAATGGCCGTCGGCGCGGTATACAGGATGTTGACCTGGTGCTTATCGACGATCTCGCCCATGCGCCCGTGAGTCGGGTAGGTGGGCACGCCTTCAAACATCAGCGTGGTCGCTCCGTTCAGCAACGGGCCGTAGATCAGGTAACTGTGCCCTGTCACCCAACCCACATCGGCGGTACACCAGAACACCTCCCCCGCGTGATAATCGAACACGTAATGGTGGGTCAGCGAAGCGTAGGTCAAATAACCGCCGGTGGTGTGCTTGAGGCCTTTGGGCGCGCCGGTGGAGCCCGAGGTATAGAGGATAAACAGCGGGTCTTCGGCGTTCATTGCCTCCGCCGGGCATTCCAGCCCCTGCTTGCCGACCAGCTCGTCATACCAGACGTCGCGGCCTTCGTGCCATTCAATGTCGCCGCCGGTACGCTTGACCACCAGCACGTTCTCGCCCACGTCGGTGCCTTCACGGGTCAGGGCGGCATCGG